>NZ_JBFTRC010000022.1:0-45519 GCF_056399325.1 Allobosea sp. 01N443 | reverse complement strand
TTGCCGGCCTGACCGGCTCAGGCTTCGCGGTCGAGGGGGCCAGGCCCGCCCGCAACAGCGCGCTGCTCGCCGCCGGGCTCGACCTCAGGCTCAGCCCCTCCGTCACGCTCGGCGCCCGGCTCGACGGCGAACTCTCCGGCTCCACCAACCGCCTCGGCGGCCAGGCCCAGGTCAGGGTCAGCTTCTAGATCATCGGACCGGATATCGTATCCAGTCCGATGATCTAACCCTTTGTCTTTGCATCGGCTTCCCCGAAAAATCCCAATCCACTTTTCGGGCCGATGCTAAGGCGYGGGCATTCCGGCCGCGTGCATGAGCTCGGTCGAATGACAGCCATCGGAGTTGCAGCCGAAGGCTGCCCGCGCTTAAACGCAGCATGYGCCAGGCCCTGCTGATCGTGGACGTGCAAGCCAGCTTTTCGCCGCCGGAATGGCTGATCCAGGGTATTGCGGCTGTCGTAGCCGGTATGCCCTCAGTCGCGACGGTCGAGAGGCATGACGAGGCGGTGACGCCTTTCGAGCGTCAGTTGGGCTGGAAACCCGGCCTGTCGGACGAGAGCCTGGTTCCCGCCGATCGCGTCTTCGTCAAGCACGGCTATCTGCCGCCGGCCGCGATGATCGACCATCTCCAAGGCATGCAGCTGGAGCGTGTGCTGGTCTGCGGCCTGCAGGCCGACACCTGCGTCCTCGCCGCCGGCTTTGCCCTCTTTGATGCCGGGCTCAGTCCGGCGCTCCTGAGTTGGTTGACCGTCGGCTCCTCCTTGGATCGTTCCGGCGAATTGGGTGTCCGGCTCTGGCGCCACCATTTCGGTGCGGTGATCCTGAGCCCTGATGAGCTTCTGGCGGGTTAGCGCGGCCTTGGCTCCGATCCGGCTCGATGTAGCATGACGAAGCATTAATGCCCGCGTCATCGAACAGATCGGCCCGCCTCCCTATGCGGAGTGTGCTCGGTGTTTCGCTTTCAGGACGCGTCGCGTGAGTGATCTGACGCGATACCGATCGCCTGGCCTCGAGTGCAGGTCGAAGCAGTGAATGCTCCCTGCGCGCGTCGTTACTCGTACCGGGAATACCCGGGCGAGGCCTCGGCCCGCGGGAGGAGGCGCCGTGATGGGGAGATAGCGGCGCCTCCTCTTCGATCGCGCATGGAGCGGTCGGCATCTCGAGGCCGGCGAGCCTGGCGGCATGACGTGTGTCGCGCTGGGCTCAGCGTCGTCCCGACTGGGGGCGCTGGGCGGCCATCACCCAAGAAAAAAGGGCCACGCCAAAGGCGCAGCCCGAAGTCTAGGGAGGAAACGCCCAAGGAGGGCGCCACAGCATCTCTGCTGCGGTGCACAGGAGATAGGGCGGCACTCTCGCGACTGCAAGAGGAAAAGGGCAGTATCGCTGCCCTTTTTTCAGGCGGCCTGCTCAGCCTTGCTGCACGGCCGCGGGATCCATCCACATCACCTCCCAGACATGGCCGTCGAGATCCTGGAAGCCGTGGCCATACATGAAGCCGTGGTCCTGCGGTTTCGCATAGGTCTTGCCGCCGGCGGCGACCGCAGCATTGACCATCGTGTCGACATCGGCGCGGCTTTCGCGCGACAGGCAGGTCAGGACCTCGGTGACCTTGGTCGCGTCGGCAATCGGCTGCGGTGCAAAGCCTGCGAATTTCTCGTGCGTCAGCAGCATTGCGAAGATGGTGTCACTGATCACCATGCAGGCGGCGGTGTCATCGGTGAATTGCGGGTTGAAGTTGAAACCGAGCGCCTTGAAGAAGGCCATGGACTTCTGCAGGTCCTTCACCGGCAGGTTGACGAAGATCATCTGGGGCATGGTCGTTCCTTGCTTGTTTTTGGTGGTGTGGGTTGGGAAACGGCCGCCGCCATAGGCGGTAGCAGTCAGGGCTGGGACAGTGCCCTGAGATCGTGCCGGAAACGGTCAGGATCCGTCCCGGGCAAGAGCGCGTCGACCTCGCGGTGGATGCGCTCCCAGGTCGGGACGGCGAGGAGGAGCAATGCATGCCCGGCTGGCTGCAATGTCAGCAGCCGGCTGCGCCGATCATCCGGATCGCTGTCGACCGAAACGAGACCGCGCCGCTCGAGCGGCTTGAGCGCCGCCGTCAGGGTGGTGCGGTCCATGGCAAGGAGGTTTGCCACCGGGCCGAGGCTCGGTGGTTGCGGGCGATTGAGCGACATCAGCAGCGAGAATTGCTGGTTCGTCAGCTCAAACGGTCGCAAAGCCTCGTCAAAGCGCCGCGCAAGTGCCCTGGCTGCCCGCTGCACATGCAGGCACAGGCAATGGTCCCGCACATGCAATGTGGTCTCGAAGGGCAGTCGGTTCTCGGCGGAAAGGGGGATGGGCTTTGACATGAAGTTTTTATGTTGATATCAACTTATCTTGTCAAGAGGGGCGTTTCTGAAGGAGGAAGGCCATGCAGCAACACCCGGTTGTTTCACGCGAGGACTGGCTTGCCGCGCGCAAGGTTCTGCTCGCCCGCGAGAAGGAAGAGACGCGTCTGCGCGACGCGGTGAATGCCGAGCGAAGCGCCTTGCCCTGGGTCCGGGTCGAGAAGAACTATGTCTTCGACACCCTGACAGGGAGGCGGCGGCTGGCGGAGCTGTTCGACGGGCGCAGCCAGCTGATGATCTATCATTTCATGTTCGGGCCGGAATGGGAGGCAGGTTGCCCCGGTTGTTCCTTCCTGGCTGATCATCTCGACGGCACGCTGGCGCATCTGAACAATCACGACGTGACATTGGTCGCAGTTTCGCGCGCGCCGCTGCAGAAGATCGAGGCCTATAAGCGTCGCATGGGCTGGCGCTTCCCCTGGGTCTCGTCCCATGGCAGCGACTTCAATTTCGACTACCACGTCTCGTTCACGCCCGAGCAGCTCAAGGGGGAGAGCGTCCGCTACAATTTCACCGATACGCCGGTGGGCAATGCGCATGACGAACTGCCCGGACTGAGCTCATTCATCCGCAACGAAGCCGGCGAGGTGTTTCATACCTATTCGAGCTATGCGCGGGGCCCGGAGGAGCTGATCGGCACACTGATGATCCTCGACCGCGCCCCCAAGGGCCGCAATGAGGACTCGACCATGAGTTTCGTCAAGCGCCACGACGAGTACGAGACGGTGCCGATGGCCGCAGCCTGCTGCGCGTGATTGAAGGCCTGGTGCGCCCGGAACCCGGGCGTCACCCGGCCGATGAGAAGCGCAGGACCGGGGTCCATGCCAGCCTTGAACCATCCAGGTTCGGGCACGGCCCCCGGGGCTCTCTTCACCGCCCCGTCCGGCRGCGAGGCCAGAATGGCTCACCCCCGCGCCACGCTCGCGCGCTTCACGATGCCGGCCAGTTCCGGCGATGGATCGAGCGTGCCGAAGACATAACCCCAGTCGGCATCGAGCCTGGAGCGGCAGAAGGTCTCGAACACCGCCTCGTCCGCGTGCTTCTTCAGCTCCGAGGCCTGCAGCGCATAGGCCATCAGGTTGGCGAGCCGGCGGCCATGGCCGTCGTCATTGCGCGGTTTGGCCACCTCGTCGTCGAGCCTGTCGAGCCAGCGGTCGAGCGCACGGTTGACGCCCCGAGCGGAGCCGAGCTCGGCCATGAAGGCCTCCTTCGTATGTGGATCGCGGTTGAACGAGCGCAGGACGTCCATGCACATCATGTTCGAGGTGCCTTCCCAGATCGCGTTCAGCGGCGCCTCGCGATAGAGCCGTGCCATCGGGTTCTCCTCGATGAAGCCGTTGCCGCCATGGCATTCCAGCGCCTCGACGACGAAGGCGGCCGCGCGCTTGCAGTTCCAGAATTTCGCCAGCGGTGTCGAAACCCGTGCGACATGCCGCTCCTGCTCGCTGCTCTCCATCGCGTCCGTTGCGGCGGCGACGCGGAAGGCCATCAGGGTCGAGGCTTCGGAGTCGATTGCGAGATCGGCAAGAATATTGGTCATCATCGGCTGTTCGGCCAGCGAGGAGCCAAAGCCCCTGCGCGATTGTGTGTGGTTGAGCGCCAGGGTCAGCGCCTGCCGCATCAGCCCCGCCGAGCCGATGGCGAAATCCAGCCGGGTCAGATGGGCGTGGCCGAGGATCTCGCGGATGCCGTGCCCCTCTTCGCCGACCAGCCAGCCCAGGCACTCGCGGAATTCGACCTCCGACGAGGCGTTCGAGCGGTTCCCCGCCTTGTCCTTCAGCCGCTGGATCTGCAGCCGGTTGCGGCTGCCATCCGGCAGGAAGCCGGGGGCGAAGAAGCAGGAGACGCCGCTCTCGCTGCGCGCGAGTGTGAAGAACCCGTCCGATTGCGGGACCGAGAAGAACCATTTGTGTCCGGTGATCAGATAGACGCGCCCCTCCGGCGTATCCTCCAGATAGCGCGCGGTCGTCTGGGTCTGCCGGAGGTCCGATCCGCCCTGCTTCTCGGTCATCGCATAGCCGATGCTCGCCCCTGTCTTCTGTGAGACCGGGAGTGGGCGCTTGTCATACTGGCCAGAGGTGATCTTCTCGCGCCAGAGCGAGAACTCAGGCTGGGCCAGGCCCGGCCAGGCGGCATAGGTCATGCCGGTCGGGCAGCCGACCCCATGTTCGATCTGGTTCCAGACATAGGAGAGGACGCCACGCGCGACATGGCCGTTCGGCTCCGTCGTCGTCCAGGCCAGCGAGGGCACCTCGTGCCGGAAGGCGAGCGCCATCAATTCGTGCCAGGCTGGATGAAATTCGACCCAGTCGATGCGGTTGCCGAAGCGATCATGCGTCCTGAGTTCCGGCGTAAACCTGTTGGCGAGACGCGCCAGATCCTGCACCGTCTCATCGCCGGCATGGGCGCCGAGCGCCATCGCTCTGCCTGCAACCCAGGGAGCCTGGCGCGTGACGACGCCCTGCAGCACCGCGTCGTCGGAGAAGGCGTTCCAGCCCGTGGCTGGGCGCGCCTGGTTCAGCACCTGATCGGTCGAGGCAAGGGCGTGCACGGTCATGTTGGTCCTCTGGTCAGGTCCGGCGCGCCGGCTATCCCGTCCCGGGACGGGGAATGAAGGGGATCAGAGGCTGACGGGTTGCGCTATTCAGCCGCTTCGCGCGGGGCCCCGCCCGGCATTTCCGGCACCTCGCAACCGGCGACACAACAGCGCCCAGGCTGCTTCGAGACCCTGCCGCCATCGGCGAGGACGCCCCGTCCGAGCAGGCTCTCGACCAGTTCGACCTTCTCCGCCACCGGGTAGTTGCGCCAGATCTCGCGCTTCATCGCTTCCGGCGAGCCGCCGCCATGCAGCGAGATCACCGAATACCAGCCGGCCTCCTTCGAGACGGTGAGATCCTCGATGAAGCGCGCGACCTCGGCGCGCTGCGCGTGCGGGATATCGGGGCGGCCCGCGAGCACGGCAGACAACGAGGCAGCGGTCTCGGGATTATGGTCCTCATCCGGGCCTGGCAGCGCCRCGATCAACCCGCCCGATACGTAATGGGCGATGCGGTGCATGTCGTAGATCTGCGTGGCCAACAGCAGCTTGCCGATATTGGAGAAGACGCTGTCAGGCATCACCGAGCCTGCTGGATCTTTCTGGCAGTAGACGGAGGCCGCGACACCGCAGGCGAAAAATCCTTCGGTGATCTTGATCAACTCGACCATCTGTTCGCGGACATGGCCGTGGCGCTCGGTATCGAGCCCGTTGGCCTCGATCATCAGTGCGCCGGCGCCGATCAGGAGATCGCCGAACCCGGCTCTGGCGCCGATGCAGGAATGGCGGTGATGCGTCGCGTAGCTCGTGGTCAGGAAGCCGCCTTCCTCGGTCTCGCCGGCAAGGAAGACGCGGTCCCATGGCACGAAGACATCGTCGAACATCACGACGCCGGTCGACTGGCCGTATTGCGACGAGAATTTCGCGGCTCGATCTCCGGGGCGTCCGGCAGGTCGCGCTACGATGGTGACGCCCGCGGCATCGCAGGGCACGGCGCAGCAGACCGCGAAATCCTCGTCGCCCGGCACGTGGGTTCGGCAGGGCATCACCAGGAATTCGTGCATATAGGGCGCGCCGGTGACGATGGCCTTGGTGCCGCGAATGACGATGCCGTCCTTCCGCCGCTCCTTGATGTGAACATAGGAATCCGGGTTCGCCTGTGCGCCCGGTCGCTTCGAACGGTCACCCTTGGCGTCGGTCATGGCGACGCCGAGCGTCAGGTCCTTGTCCTGAACCTCGTGCAGATAGGCGCGGAAGCGTTGCGCATAATCGGTGCCGTGACGGGCGTCGGTGAGCGCTGTCGCCTGCCAGAGCGCATTCAGCGCATCATGGCTGAGATAGCGCTGGGCGCAGCCCGAGATATTGCAGACCAGCCGAACCGCCTCGAGCTTGGCGAGCAGGTCGCCGGAGCTTTCGTTGATGTGCAGCATGCGGTTGACGGTCTTGCCGGAGCTTGTCTGCCGCGCCGTCATCACCGGGAGATGGGCCTCCTGATGGGCGAGGTCGTAGGTGATCCCGACCGCGTTGATGCCCGGAGCGAGCAAGGGCTCGTCAGCCACGCTCTCGACACGCTGGCCGTTGACGAAAACCCGCGGATGATAGGCGCGCAGCGACTCGCGGTAGCCCGCAGCATCCATCAGCATGGGCGTGTCCTCTTGATATTTGAGTGTTGCCCGTAAAATTGAACGCCGTTAGAATTTTCGTCAACTCAAATCTGGAGCGATGCTGAGGTGGCAGTGGCCGAGACGATGCGAGGTCGCCGCAAGCGGGCGGTCACGGAACTCAGGCGCGGGCTGATCCTCGACGCCGCACGCACGATCTTCGAGCGCGATGGGTTGGATGGCGCCTCGCTGCGCGGCATCGCGGCTGAGGCCGGCTACACGCCGGCGGCGCTCTACTTCCATTTCGATTCCAAGGAGGCGCTCTATGCCGAGGTCCTTGGCCAGTCGCTGTCGGCACTGCGCGACCATGTCGACAAGGCGGTCGAAGGGGCTGCTACGCCGGAAGCCCGCTTCCGCCTGGCAGCGCTCGCCTTCTTCGATTTCTATGCGGCTCATCCCAGGGATCTCGATCTCGGCTTCTACCTGTTCCGTGGCGGCATGCGCCCCCATGGGCTCGGCCGCGAGCGGGACAAGGCCCTGAACGAGGCCCTGGAGGCGGGGCTCTCGCCAATCAGGCACGCGGTCGAACAGATGGGCCGCGATCAGGAGACGGCACGGCTGGCCATGGCCGATGCCTTCGCCCATGCTTCGGGCGTGCTGTTGCTCGCCCATACGCAGCGGCTGAGGATGTTCGGGGCGCAGGCGCGCGCCCTGATGGAACGCTATGTCGATGTCCAGATCGGACAATTGCTGATGAAGGGAGAGCGTCCATGACACTGCTGAAGGTCGAGCGCGCCCGCCTCGTCATCATCGATTTTCAGGCGCGCCTGATGCCCGTGATCCATGACGGGCCGCGCATGGTCGCGAATGCACGACGGCTCGTCGAGGCGGCGGCCCTGCTCGATGTTCCCGTGGTGATGACCGAGCAGAACCCGGCCGGGCTCGGCAGCACGGTGCCGGAACTGTCGGGCGCCGGTCCGGTGGTGACCAAGATGAGCTTCGATGCCTGTGCCGAACCGGCCTTTCTCGGCGCGCTGGAAGAGGACGAAGAGCTGATTGTCTGCGGTTGCGAGGCGCATGTTTGTGTCGGCCAGACGGTTCTTGGGCTGCTGACGCAATGGCGCCGCGTCCTCGTGGTGCAGGACGCGATCGGCTCACGCGCTGCGGAGAACAAGGAGGCTGCGATCCGGCGCATGTCCGCTCATGGCGCCGAGATGGTCACGACCGAGATGGTCCTGTTCGAATGGCTGCGGACGGCGGAACACCCGCAATTCCGCGCCGTGTCCAAGCTGATCAAATGAGGATGCGAATGACCAAGCCTGCCATCTGGTATTTCGACCTCATCTCACCCTTTGCCTATCTGGCATTGACGAAGCTCGACGCGATTGAAGAGCTGCGGCCTGTCGTGATGAAGCCGATCGTCTTTGGTGCCGTGCTCAAGCATTGGGGCCAGCTCGGCCCGGCCGAGATCGCGCCGAAGCGTGTCCACACCTATCGTCTCGCGACGCACCTGGCCCAATCGCTGGGCGTGCCCTTCCGCTTCCCGCCGAGCCACCCGTTCAACCCGCTCGCCATGCTGCGCCTGTTGACCGCGCTCGATGGGCAGAAGGGCGCGGTCCGCGAAGCCTTTCGGCTGATCTGGGGGCAGGGGCGCGACGGTAACGATCCAGCCGTGCTGGCCGAGGTGGCGGCCGCGGCCGGAGATCCTGCTGCGCTCGGCCGTATCGGCGAACAGCCGGTCAAGGATGCGCTGCGCCTGGCCACGGAAGAGGCCGTCGCGGCGGGGGTCTTCGGCGTGCCGAGCCTGCTGATCGACGGCGAAGTCTTCTGGGGCGTCGACGCCATGACGATGGCGCGTGACTATCTGGTGGCGCCGGAACGTTTCCTGAGCGGCGAAATGGCGCGGGTTTCGAGCCTGCCCGTCGGAGTTCGACGGCAGCTCTGAGCGGCAGGGGAGAGTCGGCGCAGTTTCACCATCTTGTCGTCCCAAGCTGGAAACCGGCCGAGGCGTTGCGCCCGGCCGGTACAGGAGGAGACGCTTCATGCTGCGCCGGTCCTTTCTTCAGCTTGGCCTCGTCGGGCTTGCGGCGCCGGCCCTGGTCGGCCGGGCGGCGGCGGCCGGACCGACGGCGCCGGGGTCCAGATTCAACATCACCTATTTCGATATCCCCGCGATCAAGGGCTCGCGCGATGTCACCGATGCCGGCGACGGCACGATCTGGGTCTGCGGTCAGCGCAACGGCACGCTCGGCCGCTTCGATCCGCGTTCGAGCCAGCTCAAGGTGGTCGAACTCGGCCAGGGGGCCGCACCCCATGGCGTGATCAGGGGCCCGGACGGAGCCGCCTGGGTGACGGAAGGTGGCCAGAACGCCATTGCCCGCGTCGACGACAAGACCCACAAGGTCGATCTCTTCAAGCTGCCAGCGGGGCGCGAGAGCGCCAATCTCAATACCGGGGTCTTCGATAAGGAAGGCATTCTCTGGTTCACGGGCCAGAATGGGATCGTCGGTCGCTTCGATCCGAAGACCGCCAGGATGGAGATCAAGGATGCGCCACGCGGGCCGGGCGCCTATGGCATCACCAGAACGCCCTCCGGCGAGATCTGGTACGCCTCGCTGGCGGGCAACCATATTGCCCAGATCAATCCCGGCACCTTCGAGATCACGGTGGTCGAACCACCGACGCCTGGTCAGGGCGCGCGGCGGGTCTGGTCGGATTCGAAGAATCGCATCTGGGTCAGCGAATGGAATTCCGGCAATGTCTCGGCCTATGACACGCTCAGCAACAGCTGGAAGACATGGAAATTGCCGGGTGACAAACCGCGCACCTATTCGGTCTATGTCGATGATGCGGACAAAGTCTGGCTGACGGACTTTTCGGCCAATGCCATCGTCCATTTCGATCCCGTCACCGAAGCCTTCAGCAGTCTCCCGAGCGACAAGCCCGGCGCCAATGTCCGCCAGATGGACGGGCGTTCCGGCGAGGCCTGGGGCGGCGAGAGCGGCAATGACCGACTTGTTCGGATCCAGACGGTGAAGCAGGCGTGAGGAGCGCGCCTGTCGCATCTGCGATCACGKCGGTTCTGTTTGCCGCGCAGCCTGGCGCAGCCCAGGAGAGCGGGGCGGGCGAGCGTCTGTTCGCGACCTGCCAGGCCTGCCACAGCCTCGACCCGGCCAAGCCGGGCATGGCGGGTCCGCATCTCGCCGGCCTGTCCGGCCGCCGCATCGGCACGGCCACAGGTTTCGATTACTCGCCGGCGCTGAAAGCGGCCGGCGCGCAGGGCCTCAGTTGGGACGCGGAGCGGCTGAAAGCCTATCTCGCCGATCCCGAGGCCATGTTCAAAGGCAGCTGGATGAGCGCGCCCGGGCTCGCCCGCGAGGCCGACCGGGCAGCCGTCGCTGATTTCCTGATGCGGCCGCGCTGACGTCAGAGCGGTCGCTTGATGGCCCTCGAGATCACGCCGACGATGCCCTCGCGGAACAGCATCACGCAGATCACGAAGATCACGCCCTGCACGACCGTGACCCAGGCGCCAAGGCTGGCGAGATAATTCTGCATCGAGACGATGACGAGCGCACCGACGATCGGCCCGAACACGGTTCCGAGACCGCCGACCAGCGTCATCAGCACGACCTCGCCGGACATTGACCAGTGCACGTCGGTGAGTGAGGCGAGCTGGAAGACGATGGCCTTGGTCGCGCCCGCCAGCCCCGCCAGCGCAGCCGAAAGGACGAAGACCGCGAGCTTGTAGCGATTGGCGCGGTAGCCGAGCGAGATCGCGCGCGGCTCGTTGTCCCGGATCGCCTTGCAGACCTGGCCGAAGGGCGAATGGATGATGCGGTAGATCAGCAGCAGCCCGGCCATGAAGATGACTGCGACCACGTAATACAGCGCCCGGTCGTCGGCGAGGCTGATCAGGCCGAAGAGCTTGCCGCGCGGCACTGACTGGATGCCGTCCTCGCCGCCCGTGAAGCGCGGTGTCTGCAGCGAGAAGAAGAACACCATCTGCGCCAGTGCCAGCGTGATCATGGCGAAGTAGATGCCTTGCCGGCGGATCGCGAGCGAGCCGAAGACGGCGCCAAGCATACCGGCGATCAGCGTCCCGGACAGGATCGCGAGCTCGGGCGTCAAGCCCCAGTTCTTGGCCGTATAGGCGCTGACATAGCTTGCCATGCCGAAATAGGCCGCATGGCCGAAGGAGAGCAGACCGCCATAGCCAAGCAGAAGGTTGAAGGCGAGCGCGAACAACGCAAAGCACATCACCTTCATCACGAAGACGGGATAGGCGAGGAAAGGCGCGACGGCGACCAGGACCGCGAGCCCGATGAAGATCGCCCGATGCAGGCGCTCGGTTCCCTTCGTGGTCTCGGCGACTGCGAGGCCGCCCGCGGGAACGTCGGCGGAAAGCGCGTCGGCCATGGTCAGCTCCTTCCAATCATGCGGGACGGTGCCATCACGCGGGCCGCCCGAACAACCCGGCTGGTTTCACCAGCAACACCAGGACCATGATGATGAAGATCACGGTCGCGGACGCTTCGGGATAGAAAACCTTGGTCACGCCTTCGATCAGGCCGAGGCCGAACCCGGTGACGATCGCGCCCATGATCGAGCCCATGCCGCCGATCACGACGACGGCGAAGACGACGATGATCAGGTCGGCCCCCATGTTTGGATTGACCGAGTAGATCGGCGCCGCGAGCACGCCGGCGAACGCCGCCAGAGCGACGCCGAAGCCGTAGGTCAGGGTCACCAGCAGCGGCACATTGATACCGAAGGCCTGTGTCAGCGTCGGGTTCTCGGTGGCGGCGCGAAGATAGGCGCCGAGCCTCGTCTTCTCGATCACGAACCAGGTCGCCAGGCAGATGACGAGCGACGCGATGACGACCCAGGCGCGGTAGTTCGGCAGGAACATGAAGCCGAGATTATGCCCGCCCGCCAGCTGCGGCGGGATCTGATAGGGCAGGCCCGACGAGCCGTAATTGTTGCGGAACAGGCCCTGGATGATCAGTGCGAGGCCGAAGGTCAGCAGCAGCCCGTAGAGATGGTCGAGATGGGCCAGCCGCGAGATCAGGAACCGCTCGATCRGGACGCCCACGATCCCGACGATCAGCGGTGCCAGCAGCAATGCGGCCCAGTAGTTGATGCCGAGATAGTTCAGGCACATCCAGGCCACGAAGGCGCCCATCATATACTGCGCGCCATGGGTGAAGTTGATGATGTTGAGCAGCCCGAAGATCACCGCCAGCCCGAGGCTGAGGATGGCATAGAACGAGYCGTTGATCAGGCCAAGCAGGACCTGGCCGAACAGCGCTTGTGGTGGGATTCCGAGAAGCTCGAACATGCCTTGCTCAACTCATCCTGAAAATGCTGCCAAGGACCGACGTACGGATACGCCATCTCCTGCTGCCATCATCCCGGGCCGGCCGAAGACCCGACCCGGGAGATGTGCCGGAGCATGTGGATCCCGGGTCTCCCTAGGATCGCCCGGGATGACGCAGGAACCAAGCAAGCGCGGACGAAGCCTCGTTCACTTCTTGACGAGCGGGCACTCGCTCTCGCTGAGCGGCTTGAAGGCCTGTTCTGCCGGCAGAACCGCGATCTGCTTGTAGTAATCCCATGGTGCCTTGGACTCGGACGGCTTCTTGACCTCGAAAAGGTACATGTCGTGCATCTTGCGGCCGTCGACGCGGACCGACCCCTTGCCGAAGAGCGGATCGTCGGTCGGCAATTCCTTCATCTTGGCCATCACGGCCGCGGTATCCTTGCTCTTCGCAGCCTCCACGGCCTTGAGATAGTGGAGCATGCCGGAATAGACGCCGGCCTGGACCATGGTTGGCTTCTTGCCGCCATGGGCCTTCGCAAAGCGCTCCGACCAGGCACGGGTCTGGTCGTTCGTGTCCCAGTAGAAGGCTTCCGTCAGGACCAGGCCTTGCGCCGTCTGCAGGCCGAGCGCGTGCACGTCGGTGAGGAAGACGAGCAGCCCCGCGAGCTTCTGCCCGCCTGCAACGATGCCGAACTCGCCCGCCTGCTTGATCGAGTTGATCGTGTCGCCGCCGGCATTGGCGAGGCCGATGACCTTGGCTTTGGAAGCCTGAGCCTGGAGCAGGAACGACGAGAAATCGGTGCCCGGGAAGGGCGTGCGTACGGCCCCCAGCACCTTGCCGCCGTTCTTGGTGACGATCGCGGCAGTGTCGCGCTCCAGAGCGTGACCGAAGGCATAGTCGGCGGTCAGGAAGAACCAGCTGTCGCCGCCGGCCTTCACCATGGCGCCGCCCGTGCCCTGGGCGAGGGCATAGGTGTCATAGGTCCAGTGGATCGTGTTCGGAGAACAGGCCTTGCCGGTGAGGTCTGAGGTCGCTGCGCCCGAGTTGATATGGATCTTGTTCTTTTCCTTGGTGATCTGGTTGACGGCCAGCGCCACCGATGAGGTTGGCACGTCAAGGATGATGTCGACGCCGTCCTGATCGTACCATTGCCGGGCGATGGTCGAGCCGACATCGGGCTTGTTCTGGTGGTCGGCGGAGATGATCTCGACCTTGATGCCCTTCTCGGCGGCCTTGAAATCCTCGACGGCCATGCGGGCCGCAACCACCGAGCCTTCGCCGGAGAGGTCTGCATAGAGGCCGGAACGGTCGTTGAGCACACCGGCCTTGACGGAAATCTGCTGCGCCAGCGCCGGGCTCACCAGCAGCGCGCCAAATACGCTGCCCAGCAGCAATGTCTTGAGTTTCATGCCGTCCCTCCCTGAAATGACGTCGTTCTCGACGCGATTGTTCAAACCCCGAGATAACCGTGGAGCTTGTCGATGTTTCGCTCAAGCGCCTCGTTCGGAATCATGTCGACCACCTTGCCCTGCTCGACGACATAGTGCCTGTCGGCCACCGTTGCGGCGAAGCGGAAATTCTGCTCGACCAGGATGATGGTGAAGCCATCGTGTTTCAGTTTCGCGATGGTGCGGCCGATCTGGTCGATAATCACGGGGGCCAGCCCCTCGGTCGGCTCGTCGAGCAGCAGGAGATTCGCGCCCGTGCGCAGGATGCGCCCGATCGCCAGCATCTGCTGCTCTCCGCCCGACAGCTTGGTGCMCTGGCTCTTCAGCCGCTCCTTCAGATTGGGAAAGAGCTCGAAGATCTGGTCGAGGCTGAATCCGCCCGGCTTCACCTGCGGCGGCAGCAGAAGGTTCTCCTCGACATTCAGGCTCGAATAGATGCCGCGTTCTTCCGGAACGAAGCCGATGCCGAGCCGGGCGATGGTGCGCGAGGGCAGGTTGATCGTCTCGGTACCGTCGAACGAAATCGAGCCCTTGCGCTTGCCCATGATGCCGATGATCGACTTCAACGTCGTGGTCTTGCCGGCGCCGTTACGGCCGAGCAAGGTCACCACTTCGCCCGGCGCGACGTCGAAATCGATGCCATGCAGCACATGCGACTCGCCATACCAGGCCTCGAGCCCGCGGACCGCGAGCAGCGGTTTGACAGCGCTCGCAGGCGCTGCGGCCCCGGTCGCCTCAGTGAGCATGGCCGACTCCCGATCCGATATAGGCTTCGACCACGCGCGGATCCTTCGAGACCGTGGCGTAGTCGCCTTCGGCAAGCACCTGCCCACGCGCCAGCACGGTGATGCGGTCGGAGAGTGAGGCGACGACCGAGAGGTTGTGCTCGACCATCAGGATGGTGCGGTTGGCCGAGATTTTCCGGATCAGCGCCGCGATGCGTTCGACATCCTCACGGCCCATTCCGGCCATCGGTTCGTCGAGCAGCAGCATCTCCGGATCGAGCGCCAGCGTGGTCGCGATTTCAAGCGCGCGCTTGCGACCGTAGGAGAGTTCTCCCGCCGGCAGGTCCGCAAAGGTCGAGAGGCCGACGGCCTCGACGAGGCGCAGCGCCTCGGCATCGAGCGATTTCAGCACATCCTCGGACCGCCAGAAATCGAAGGAGTCGCCACGCTTGCGCTGCAGCGCGATCCGGACGTTCTTCATCACGCTCAGTTGCGGGAAAACCGCCGAAATCTGAAAGGACCGGACCAGCCCGAGCCGGGCGATCTCGGCCGGCTTCTGGCGCGTGATGTCCTGGCCGTTATAGACGATCGAACCCTTGGTTGGCGCAAGAAACTTGGTCAGCAGATTGAAACATGTCGTTTTGCCGGCACCATTTGGGCCGATGAGCGCATGAATGCTGCCGCGCCTGACCTTGAGGTCGACGCCATTGACCGCGGTGAATCCCGCGAATTCTTTGGTTAGCCCCGAGGTGGAGAGAATAATATCCTCAGACATACCACGCACACATGGTCGCCACCTCAATGATTCTTGGATTGTTCGTTTCCCCTTGCAGTCATGCTGCACCGCGCGCAGCGCGCCTGTCAACGCCACGCCCGTGCGCATGAATCCATGTGCATCTGCCCAGGAATGGCGGTTTAGACGAAAGGCTTAGAGCCGATGCCGGCCCTGTCATACTAGCCGGTCGGCAGGACGGCAGCAGCCGTGACCGATGCGATCGCGTCGAGCCGCTGCTGGTAGTCCGCGCAGGAGGGCAGGGGGCCGAGCTTGGCACCGGCGGCCGCCTGCATCAGCGTGTTGATCAGCATCGTGGGGCTAAGGCCCGTGCGTTTCAGCGAGATCTCGCCCTTCGCTTGCGCCTCCTCGATGAGGTTGCGCGCATGCCTGGCGAAGATGTCTTCGAAGACAAGCAGCTCCTGCCCGGCAATGCTGGCGATGACGGCCTTCAACTCGACCAGGTGTTCACCCGTGCCGAGGCTCTCGAAGGCCGTGGCGAAATGAGCTCTCAACAGTGCCGTGAGGCGTTCCGGGAAGGGGGCCTGGCTGATCAGGACTTCACGGCAACGTGCTTCGACACGCCTGCCGAGCAGCGCGAGCATGGCCCGGAACACATCATCCTTGCCCTTGAAATGGAGGTAGAGCGTCGCCTTGGCCAGCCCGGCTTCCTTGGCGATGTCGTCCATCGAGGTGCGTTTGTAGCCGTAGCGGGCAAACAGGCGCAGGGCCGCATCGGCGATCTGATCGATGCGACCGGTGGCATCATCGGCGGCCACGCCGGAACTCTCGCTTCTGTCGGACATTGCAGTCTTGACAAGATCCAAACTGAGCGCGACTATTCCAATTAGACTCAAACGGTCTAATTCGTCTAGTCGCGCGACCCAAGACGACGGATCACCCGCCCGCTTCTGATATGTCAGATCGGGCCGTCGAGAGCGAGCCTCTCGATCCGCACCATGGTGCCGCGCTGTGTCATGTCCAGCGATCCGGAGGCAGCCATGGTCTCACTCAAAGTCAACGGCAGGACGCACAGCGTCGATGTCGACGACGATACGCCCCTGCTTTGGGCGATCCGCGACAATCTCGGCCTGACCGGCACCAAGTTCGGCTGTGGTGTCGCGCAATGCGGCGCCTGCACGGTCTTCATGGACGGCAAGCCGCTGCGCTCCTGCGTCACGCCGGTCTCGGCGGTGGGCGATGCCGAGATCACCACGATCGAGGCGATTTCGGGCAAGGAAGCCGATGCCGTTCAGGCCGCCTGGACGGCACGCGACGTACCGCAATGCGGCTACTGCCAGTCGGGCCAGGTGATGAGCGCGGTTGCGCTGCTCACGGAAAACAAGAAGCCGAGCRATCGCGACATCGATCTCGCGATGAACGGCAATCTTTGCCGTTGCGCAACCTATGTCCGCATCCGCGCCGCGATCCATGATGCTGCCCGCACGCTGGAGGGCTGAGCCATGACCGTTCACGATCAGAACCTCTCCCGCCGCTCGCTGCTGAAGGGAGCTGGCGCCCTCGTCATCGGGCTGCATCTCCCGCAAGTGGCCCGTGCCCAGTCCGGGGCAGGCGCTGCGTTTCGCCCGGGCGGAAACGCCACCTTCGCACCCAATGCCTTCGTCCGCGTCGCGCCTGACAGCACCGTCACGGTGCTGATCAAGCATATCGAGTTCGGCCAGGGGCCATTCACCGGGCTTGCGACGCTCGTCGCCGAGGAGATGGACGCAGACTGGGGCCAGATGCGCAGCGAGCATGCGCCGGCCGACGTCAAGCTCTATGCCAATCTCGCATTCGGCGTGCAGGGAACCGGCGGCTCGACCGCGATCGCCAATAGCTGGGAACAGATGCGCAAGGCTGGAGCCACGGCCCGTGCCATGCTGGTCCAGGCCGCAGCGCAGTCGTGGAAGGTCCCAGCCTCCGAGATCAAGGTCGAGGCCGGCGTCCTGAGCCATGCCTCCGGCAAACAGGGACGCTTTGGCGAATTCGCCGAGGCGGCCTCGGAGCTTGCCGTACCGGAAAACGTGCCGCTGAAGCCGGCTTCGGCCTACCGCCTGATCGGCAAGGAGGGCGCGGTCAGGCGGCTCGACAGTGCCGACAAGTCGCGCGGCAAGGCCGAGTTCACCATCGACATCCACGCTCCCAATATGCTGACCGTCGTCGTTGCCCGGCCACCGCGCTTCGGCGGCACGGTCGGAAACTTCGACGCGGCCGAGGCGCTCAAGGTCAAGGGCGTCGTCGACGTCAAGCAGATCGGCTCCGGCGTCGCCGTCTATGCCAATGGCATGTGGCCCGCGTTGAAGGGCCGCGAAGCCCTGAAAGTGACCTGGGACGAGAGCGCGGCCGAAAAGCGCGGCAGCCGCGAACTCATCGCCGAATATCGCGCGCTTGCCCGCCAGAAGGGTGTGGTCGCCGGTTCGCATGGCGATGCCGAGGCCGCGCTCGCCAAGGCTGGGACGGTGATCGAAGCCGAGTTCGTCTTCCCCTATCTGGCGCACGCGCCGATGGAGCCGCTCGACGGTTATCTGCAATGGGATGGCAGCGAGGCGCTCGCCCGCTTCGGCAGCCAGTTCCAGACCACCGAGCATATGACCATCGCAACCATCCTTGGCCTGCCGCCAGAGAAGGTCAGGCTCGAGACCATGCTGGCAGGCGGCAGCTTTGGCCGGCGTGCGCAGGTCAGCCAGCATCTGGCAGCGGAACTCGCCATGGTCGCCAAGGCGATCGGCCCCAACCGTCCGGTCAAGCTGGTCTGGACCCGCGAGGATGACCTCTCCGGCGGCTATTACCGCCCGCTCTTCGTGCATCGCCTGCGCGGTGCCGTGAACGACGGCAAGATCACGGCCTGGGCCGACAGCATCGTCGGCCAGTCCTTCTTCCTCGGCACGCCCTTCGAGGCGATGGTGGTGAAGAACGGCATCGACGCAACCTCGGTCGAAGGCGCCAACGAACTCTTCTACGAGATTGCCGATTTCCACTGCGAGGTGAACAACCCCAAGGTTGGCGTGCCGACCCTGTGGTGGCGCTCCGTCGGCCATACGCACACGGCCTATGCGGTCGAGTGCTTCATCGACGAGCTGCTGCAGGCGGCGGGGCAGGATCCGGTTGCCGGCAGGCTTAACCTGATGAACCGGCATCCGCGTGCCGTCGGCGTGCTCAAGGCTGTCGCCGAACTGGCGAAGTGGAATGGCTCCGGCCCGGTCGACGGCCGCGCCCGCGGCGTCGCGGTGGTCGAGAGCTTCGGTTCCTTCGTTGCCCAGATCGCGGAGGTCTCGCTCGGCACTGATGGTGAGCCGAAGGTTCACAAGGTCTGGTGCGCGGTGGATTGCGGGGTCGCGGTCAACCCCGACATCATCCGGGCGCAGATGGAAGGCGGCATCGGCTTTGGTCTTGGCCATGCGCTCTACGGCGAGATCACGCTCGACCAGGGCAGGCCGGTCCAGGCCAATTTCGATACCTATCGCTCGCTGCGCATTCACGAGATGCCGGAGGTCGAGGTCCTGATCATCCGTTCGACCGAAGCGCCCACCGGCGTCGGCGAGCCGGGCGTGCCGCCGATCGGCCCGGCGGTCGCCAATGCACTGGCAAAGCTCGGGCAACCGCGTCCGCGGCAATTGCCCATGGTCGGAGGCACGGTCTGATGCGGGCGCCCCTCCTTCACGCCGTCCTGGCAGGTGCGGGACTCTGTCTGGCCGGGACCGCGCTCACCTCGGCGCAAACGACGCGACAGGCCCCGCCCGCCTCGCTGCGTCCAGCCGAGAGCTTCAGCGCCATCGCCAACCAGCGCGATCGCTCGGTCGCCCTGTTCGGCGAGATCGGCACGGTGCTGCAGCATCCGCGCTGCATGAACTGCCACCCGGCGACCGAACGCCCGCGGCAGGCCGATGCGAGGCGCCTGCATCAGCCGCTCGTCGTGCGCGGCAAGGACGGGCACGGCGCACCGGGGCTGGAATGCGCGACCTGCCACGGAAAGCAGAATTTCGACCCGGCGCGGATTCCGGGCGATGGTCACTGGGCGCTGGCGCCGGCCTCGATGGCCTGGGAGGGTAAGTCGCTCGGTCAGATCTGCGAGCAGCTCAAGGACCAGAACCGCAATGGCAGCCGCGACCTCGCGGCAATCGTCAAGCATGTCACCAGCGACACCCTGGTGCTCTGGGCCTGGAACCCGGGACTCGGTCGTGTTCCGGCACCAGGCAGCAATGCGCAATTCGGTGCGCTTATGYAGGCCTGGGTCGATACGGGAGCCGTCTGTCCGGCGTCCTGACGCGGCTCCTTCTTCTCCCCTCGGGGTACGAGGGGAGGCACGCATGCCCACCCGCGCCCTCGTCCATGTTGCAACCGCACCATGGGCTCGGCTAGTCCTTGGGAGGAACGCTCCTCTCCCCCTGATCCCAGCGGCAAAGGCATCGCGATGAAGAAGGTCTACCCCGACGCAAAGGCGTCGCTCGCCGGTATCGTCAAGGACGGCATGACGATCATGGCCGGCGGCTTCGGCCTCTGCGGCATTCCCGACACCCTGATCGAGGCGATCCGTGATTCCGGCGCCAAGAACCTGACCTTTATCTCCAATAACGCCGGCGTCGACGGCGCGGGGCTTGGTCTGCTGCTGGAAACCCGCCAGATCAAGAAGATGATCAGTTCCTATGTCGGCGAGAACAAGCTTTTCGCCCAGCAATACCTGGCTGGTGAACTCGAGCTTGAATTCACGCCGCAGGGCACTCTTGCCGAGCGGATTCGTGCCGGCGGGGCTGGCATTCCCGCCTTCTTCACCAAGACCGGTGTCGGTACGCTGATCGCCGAGGGCAAGGAGGAACGCGAGTTCAATGGCGAGCGCTACATCATGGAGCGCGGCCTCTTCGCCGATATCTCGATCGTTCATGCCTGGAAGGGCGATACCGAGGGCAACCTCGTCTATCGGAAGACGGCGCGGAACTTCAATCCGATGATGGCGAGCGCCTCGCGCTTCACGGTCGCAGAGGTCGAGCACCTCGTGCCGGCCGGCGAGATCGATCCCGATCACATGCACACGCCCGGCATTTTCGTGAAGCGCATCGTGCATGTGCCGAACCCGGTCAAGCGCATCGAACAGCGCACCACCCGTCCCCGTCCGACGGCTTGAGGAGACAAGGACCATGGCTTGGACACGTGAGCAGATGGCCGCCCGCGCCGCCAGGGAGCTGCAGGACGGTTTCTACGTCAATCTCGGTATCGGCATCCCGACGCTGGTCTCGAACTACATTCCCGCCGGCATGAGCGTGCAGCTCCAGTCGGAGAACGGCATGCTCGGCATGGGGCCGTTCCCCTTTGAGGGCGAAGAAGATCCCGACCTGATCAATGCGGGAAAGCAGACCATCACCGAACTGCCGACGACGAGCTATTTCTCCTCGGCGGATTCCTTCGGCATGATCCGTGGCGGTCATATCGATCTGTCGATCCTCGGCGCGATGCAGGTGGCCGAGAACGGCGATCTCGCCAATTGGATGATCCCCGGCAAGATGGTGAAGGGCATGGGCGGCGCGATGGATCTCGTTGCCGGTGTCAAGAAGGTCGTCGTGGTGATGGAGCATGTCGCCAAGAACAAGGACGGCTCCGAATCGGCAAAGCTGCTCGAGGCCTGCGACCTGCCGCTAACAGGCGCCGGCGTCGTCGACATGGTGATCACCGATCTCGGTGTCTTCGCCGTGGACAAGGCGAATGGCGGCGGCATGACCCTGATCGAGCTGGCGGACGGCGTTTCGCTGGATGAGATCAAGGCCAAGACCCAGGCCAAGTTCAAGGTCGCGGTCTAAAGTATCGGCCCGAAGAGTGGATTGCGGTTTTCGGGAAAGCCGATGCAAACACAAAGGGCTAGATCATCCCGGGGCGGCGCATGCGGCCCCGGGATCGCCGCGCTGAACACGCGCGATGAGATCTCAGTCGCGGCCTGTCCCGATCTCCCAGCCATGCCGGATCAGCTCCGGATCGGCATGCTCCTCCTGCGGATAGCCGACGCAGAGCCAGGCGATCAGCTTCCATTGCGGCGGCACGCCAAGCGCAGCCGCGATCGCCTCGGGTTCGAGGATGGAGACCCAGCCGACGCCGATGCCGTGCATGCGCGCTGCCAGCCAGAACTGAGTGATCGCGGCGACCACGGAATAATCGAGCATCTCCGGCATGGTGCGCCGGCCGAGCCCATGACCTTGCTCCGTGCCGTGGTCGCAGAACACCGCAAACTGCTCGGGGGCTTCGCGCAGGCCTTCGAGCTTCAGGTTGGCATAGAGCCGGGCTCGCTCGCCGGCGTAGTCACCGAGCGCCTCGGCGTTGCAATGCGTAAAACTGGTCTGCGCCGCCGCACGCTGCTCTGCGTCCGTGACGCGCAACCAGCGCCAGGGCTGCGAATGGCCGACCGAGGGAGAGAGTTCGGTCAGCTTCAAGAGATGCGCCAATAACGCTTCGGGCACCGGCTCCGACCGGAAGCGGCGCACATCGCGCCGCCAGGCGAGCAGCGTCTCGAATTGCGCCGCAAAGGCCTCGTCGAAGACCGGAGGCCCGCTCATGGCTGCCCGGTGAAGCGGGCGATAGCGTGGAAGAAGGAGCCGGTTACCAGCGCCCGCCGGCCGCCGGCGGGAACCGGAGCCGAGCCATGCGGATCGGTCACCATCGCGAAGGGCGCGTCATCGCCAACCGAAATGATCGTCGCGTAGTGGAATTCATGCCCGGTCAGTGCCTGCCCGGCCGAACCCAGCGGACCATTCGCCTGGAGCACGGCGCGGCGGTAACCCAGATTCATCTTGCGCTTCGCGAAGCTGGTCTCGACCGAGAGCAGGTTCGCCATGGCATGGGCGGTGCCGTCGGCATCGATCAGCGTTCGGCCAAGCACCATGTAGCCGCCGCACTCGCCATGGACTGGCCGGGTCTCCGCGAAGCGGCGCAAGCCGGCCAGGAAGCGGCTGGCGCCGGCGATCCGGCCGGCATGAAGCTCCGGGTAGCCGCCCGGCAGCCAGCAGCTGTCGCAAGTCTCCGGCGGCGATTCGTCGGCGAGCGGCGAAAAGGGAAGGAGCGTTGCGCCGGTCGCACGCCAGCCGGTTTCGACATGCGGATAGACGAAGCTGAAGGCGGCATCGCGGGCAATGGCGATGCAGCGTCCCGGGGCGGGCAGGGCGGGAGCGCCATGCCGGGTTACCGGGAGGTCCGTCGGTTCGGCCACGGCAAGGATCGCATCGAGGTCGACCGCGGCAGAGATCGCGTCTGCGAGCGCATCGAGCCGGCCATGCAGATCCTCTGTCTCGCCGGCTTGCACAAGGCCGAGATGGCGCTCGGGCAGGATCAGGCTTGCCTCGCGCGACAGGGCTCCGAGCACGGGCAAGCCGATCCGCTCCATGCCGGCGCAGGCAAGCCGGCGATGGCGTTCGCTTGCCACCTTGTTGAGGATCACGCCCACGACACGGATGCGCTCGTCATAACGCACGCAGCCGAGAGCCACCGCGCCGGCCGACTGCGCCTGACCGGAGACATCGACGACCAGCACGACCGGCCAGCCGCAGAAGGCCGCGATATCGGCGCTCGCGCCCGTATGCCCCATCTCGCCCGGCACGCCGTCGAACAGGCCCATCGAGCCCTCTGCGACGACGATATCGGCCGCCTCTGCAGCCTCGCCTGCGATCTGGCCGAGCAAGGTGTCCGGCATCGCAAAACTGTCGAGATTGGCGCTCGGTGCGCCGGTTGCGGCCGCGTGGAATGCCGGGTCGATATAGTCCGGCCCGCATTTCAGCCCGCGTACGGTCAGCCCTCGCTTCACCAGCGCCCGTTGCAAACCGAGCGTGATCGTCGTCTTGCCCGAGCCGGAGCGCGGCGCGGCGATGAGGAGGCCTTTTCCGCTCATGCGATGATCTCCGCGGGCTCCTGACGGAGCCCTCTTGCTGCGCTATGCAGGCGCTCATGGAAGACTTGCCGCCCCAAGGCGAATTGCGACGCGGCTGGACGACGGGCGCTTGCGCTGCCGCCGCCGCCAAGTCCGCCTATTGCGGCTGGGCGGCCGGCTCGTTTCTCGATCCCGTCGAGATCACGCTGCCGGGCGGCCAGCGGCCGGCCTTTGCCCTGGCCCGGCAGTCCGCGCTTGCGGAGGGCGCCGAGGCCGGCATCATCAAGGATGCGGGCGACGATCCCGACGTTACGCATGGCGCGCTGGTGGTTGCGCGGGTCGGCCCGGCCGCGCCTGGCGCAGGCATTGTTTTTCGCGCCGGCGAGGGTGTCGGCACAGTCACCTTGCCCGGCTTGCCATTGCCGGTCGGCGAACCCGCCATCAACCCGATGCCGCGCGAGATGATCCGGCAGGCTTTGACGGAGGTCATTGCGGCGACGGGCGGTCCGCGCGACGTCTCCGTCACCATCGCGATCCCCGGTGGGGAGGCCCTCGCCGGAAAGACCATGAATCCGCGCCTCGGCATCGTCGGTGGGCTCTCGATTCTCGGTACGACCGGAATCGTCATACCCTTTTCGTGCGCGGCCTGGATTCACTCGATCCATCGCGGCATCGATGTCGCGCGCGCGACTGGTCTCACCCATGTCGCAGGCGCCACCGGCTCGACCTCCGAAGCCGCTATCCGGCGTCTCCATGGCCTGTCGGAGCAGGCTCTGATCGACATGGGGGATTTCGCCGGTGGCATGCTGAAATATCTGCGGCGCCACCCGGTCCACCGCGTCACGGTCGCCGGCGGCTTCGCAAAGATGGTCAAGCTCGGGCAGGGCATGCTCGACCTGCACTCGCGCGCGGGTCCGGTCGATTTCGCCTGGCTGGCGGCGCGGATTCTGGAGGCGGGCGGCAGTGAGCACCTGGCTGCCTGGGTGCCCGGGGCCAATACGGCGCTCGAGGTGTTGCAACGTGCCCAGGCCGAGGGGTTGCCATTGGCCGAAACCGTCGGCCGGCATGCCTGGGTGAACGCCGCGCATTCCCTCGGCGTGCCGGACAGTGAGCTGGAGATCGCGATTTTCGATCGCACCGGTGGCCTTCTGGCGCGTACGCCATTCCGCAAGGTGGGGTGAGCCCGAGCGTGTCACACGCCACCACCGCTCGGCCGGAAACGCCGGTCGTAGCCTGTGGAATACAAGGCGCTCTCGCCAAAATCCTGCGAGCCGAGCGCGGGGCCGACGAGGATCAGCGCGGTCCGTTCCAACCCCGAGGCCTGGACCTCGGCCACGATCGTGCTCAGCGTTCCGCACAGCACGCGCTCATCTGGCCAGGACGCCCGGAAGACGACGGCGACGGGGCAATCTGCTCCGTAGAACGGTGTCAGCTCGGCGGCGACCTGTCCGATCACGTGGATCGAGAGATGGATGGCGAGCGTCGTGCCCGAGGCCGCGAAGGTCGCGAGCTTTTCGCGCTCGGGCATAGCCGAGGCGCGGCCCGAGGTGCGTGTCAGGACCAGCGATTGCGCGACGCCGGGCAGCGTCAATTCGCGCTTCAGCGTCGCTGCCGCCGCGGCGAAGGCCGGCACGCCGGGCGTGACCGTAAAGGGGATGCCGAGCGCATCGAGCCGACGCATCTGTTCGCCGCAGGCGCTCCAGATCGAGAGATCGCCCGAATGCAGTCGAGCCACGTCCTGCCCCGCTTCATGGGCGGTCTGCATCTCGCCAATGAGCGCATCGAGATCGAGCGGGGCGGTGTCGACGATGCGCGCGCCCGGTGGACACCAGTCGAGCATCGTGCGCGGGATCAGCGAGCCGGCATAAAGGCAGACCGGGCAGGCGGCGATCAGGTCGCGCCCGCGAAGGGTGATGAGATCGGCGGCACCTGGGCCGGCGCCAATGAAATGGATGGTCATGACGTGGCGCTCCGCGCCAGCGCGCAGGTGACGCGGGCAGTGGCGATCCGTGGCTGGATCAGCACCGATCCCGGGCCGGCGGCCGCAAGCGCAGCCGCCTCCGCGACGGAGCCGACGCCATAGAGAGAGGCGATGCGGGTCGAGCGGGTTGCGCAGGCGGCCTCGTAGCCCTTGAGCGCTTCGTCTGGAATCGCGACGAGTTCGGCGTTGCGGCTCCGCGCCGTGGCAAGGAGACCCGCCTCGCGCGAACGGCTGGAGATGGTGGCGAGGCGCAACGCGGTCGGCGCCACGCCGGCTTGCCTGAGCGCCTGGTCGAGGCAGGCGAGGATATCCACCTCGCTGGTGCCCGGGCGTAATCCGATCCCCGCCACGATCACGGCTTCACCACCCGCCATTGTGTCACCGGCATCGCGGCGCGCCAGCCATGCATGCTGCCGACCGCGTCGAGATGGCTGACGCCGATCCGGCGCAAGGTGCCGCCATGCGCGGCGTAAAGCGCCGCAAGCCGTGCCTCGCCCTCCAGCGTCACCACATTGGCGACGAGGCGACCGCCCGACTTCAGCGCACCCCATGCAGCCTCGAAAACTCCGGGCTCGGTCATGCCGCCGCCGATGAAGACCGCATCCGGGACCGGGCGGCCGGGAAAGCTCGCAGGTGCCGCGCCGATGGCGACCTCGATTCGGAGCGCACCGAGGGCTGAGCCGTTGCGGGTGATCCGCGCAGCCCGCTCGGGCCTGGCCTCGAAGGCGATGGTCTGGTTGCCGGGATTGCGCAGGCACCATTCGAGCCCGATCGAGCCCGAACCGGCGCCGACATCCCAGAGCAGTTCTCCAGCACGGGGTCGCAGGGCGGACAACGTGATCGCACGGATATCGGCCTTGGTGATCTGGCCGTCATGCTCGAACCAGTCGTCATCCAGTCCGGAGGCGAGTGGGAGGATACGCGCTTCACGCTCTGCGACCAGATCCAGCGCGATCAGGTTGAGCGGGTCGACTGTGCCGAGATCGAAGGCCTGCGCCTTGCACTCGCGGATACGTTCGCGTGGACCGCCGAGCGCCTCCATCACCACGAGGCGCGAGGCACCAAAGCCGCGTGCGCTCATCAATTCAGCCAGCTTTCCCGGGGTCGAACCATCCCAGGACAGAGCGAGCACGCGCCGGCCCGGCTGCAGAAAGGGGATGATGCGTTCCAGCGCACGACCATGCAGCGAGACGCGGCCGCATTCCTCTTGCGGCCAGCGCAGCCGGTTGCAGGCGAGCGCAAAGGAAGAGAGCTGCGGATAGATCCGCATCTCGTCCGGGCCGAGTGCCTTCGCCAGGCCGGCACCGATTCCGTAATGGAACGGGTCGCCCGTGGCGAGCACGCAGACCTTGCGGCCTCTCTGCGAGAGGATCAGCGGCAGCGCATTGCGGAAGGGCTGCGGCCAGGGCGCAGCCTCGCCCGCAACCGGCCCGATCAGGGCGATATGCCGGGCGCCGCCATAGACGAGCTCGGCGCCTTCAAGCGCGGCAAGCGCGTCCGGCGAAAGCCCGGCGCGGCCGTCTTCTCCAAGCCCGACGAGGGAGAGCCAAGGCTCGGTGGCCGAGGCGGATGCCCTCGACAGTTCGTCGGATTCAGGCGAAAACAATGTCATGACGGTCCTGATCCTCGGCGGCACCAGCGAAGCTGTCGCGCTTGATCAGCTTCTTGCTGACCAGGCGCCGGAAATCCGCGCGGTTGTCTCGCTGGCCGGACATACCTCCGATCCCAAACCCCTCAATCTGCCGGTGCGTGTCGGTGGTTTCGGCGGCATCGAAGGCCTGCGGCATTATCTCATAGAAAACCGGGTCGTTGCCGTGGTCGATGCCACGCATCCCTTCGCAGCTATCATGCCGTTCCATGCGGAGGCGGCCTGCAAGGCCGAGAACGTGCCGATCATCGCGATCCGCCGTGAATCCTGGAAGCCGCGGCCGGGTGATCGCTGGCGCTCGGTGCCGGACATTCAAGCTGCAGTCGAGACGCTGGGCACGCAGCCGCGTCGCGTCTTCCTGACGGTCGGACGGCTCGAGCTGCCGGCCTTCGCCGACGCGCCGCAGCACCATTATCTCGTCAGGGTGATCGAGCCGATCGGCGACCGGCTGCCGCTCAACGGCATCAAGGTCATCCAGCAGCGCGGCCCGTTCGAGGCCGATGAAGAGGAGGATCTGATGCGCCGGGAGGGCATCGAGATTCTCGTCTCGAAGAATTCCGGCGGTCCGGCGACAGTCGGCAAGCTGACGGCGGCGCGCCGGCTCGGCCTTCCCGTGATCATGGTCGAGCGGCCGCCCAAACCCGATGTCGCAACCGTCGACCATATCGATCAGGTCCTGCCCTGGCTGGTGGCGCAGGGGATCTTCGTCACCGAACGCGGCGTATAGACGATCGGCGCCTGGCCCGGGCGGGCGATCGATCGCGTGCTCGAGGCACCGATCATCACGAGCGTTGCCATGTCGGCCGAGCCTGCCGCCCCCACAGCCTCGCTCATCGGCAATACGCGCAGGACTTCGTCCGGTCGTCCGACAGCGCGCGCGAAGATCACGGGTGTTTCAGGCGCGCGATGCCGGGCAGCCAGCGTTAGGGCCTCGCCGAGCTGCCAGGGCCGAGCCTTCGAGATCGGGTTATAGAGCGAGATCACGAAATCGGCGCTCAGCGCCGCTTCCAGCCGCGCGGTGATCACGTCCCAGGGCTTGAGGTTGTCAGAGAGCGAGATTGCGCAGAAATCGCCGCCAAGCGGCGCGCCGGCCCGCGCCGCTGCGGCGAGCATCGCGGTAATCCCGGGCTCGACGCTGATCGGCAGCGCAAGCCAGCCGGTTTCGCCGGCCTCGAGTGCCTCGAACACCGCCGCTGCCATCGCGAAGACGCCGGGATCGCCGCCTGATACCACCGCGACTGCGCGACCCTCGGCTGCAAGCTGCAACGCATAGCGAGCGCGTGCGATCTCGACCCGGTTGTCGGATGCGTGCTTCGTCTGCCCCCCGCGCACCGCCAGTCGGTCCAGATAGGGACCATACCCGACGAGGTCGGTAGCCGCTTCGAGCGCGGCTTGTGCAGCCGGCGTCAGCCAGTGCGGCTCTCCAGGGCCGAGGCCGACGATGGTGAGCGAGCCGCTCATAGCCGCCGGCCCTCGCCTGGAACGAGGATCATCGAGAAATAGGGGGCAACGTCATCGGTCTTCTCATCGAGCCGGGTCACGACCTGCCCCGCCATCGTTGCCCGCTCGACATAGATCGCGCGATGGATCAGCCCGGCTGCCTTCAGCGCGCGGCGTACTTTCGGCAGGTTGCGACCAAGCTTCATGATCACGGCCGCATCGGTGTCGACCAGGCGACGACGCAGTTCCGCCTCGGGCAAGGTGCCGGGCAGCACGGTCATGACGTCGTCACCCCAGGTGATCGGGGCACCTGCACGAACCCAGGCGCCGGCCATGCCGGTGACGCCCGGTACAACCTCGGTCGGGAAACGGTGGGCGAGGCGCCGCCATAGATGCATGAAGGAACCGTAGAAGAACGGATCGCCGTCGCAGAGCACCGCGACGGTCCGGCCCGCCGCCATCTCGGCTGCGAGCAATTCGGCGGATTCATCGTAGAAGGTGGCGATCGGCCCGGTATAGCCGTCCTCGCTGACAGGAACCTCGGTCGTCACCGGAAAGGCGAGCACGATCTCGCGCGCTGGATCCGGCGGGATCACCGCGTCGGCTGTCACGCGGGCATTGCCACGGCTGCCCTTCTTGCAGAAATGCACCAGCCGGTCGGCGGTCGTGATGATGTCGCGGGCCCGGACCGTCATGTAGTCGGGGTCGCCGGGCCCCAGGCCGACGCCGAAGAGCAGGGTGCCTGCGTTCTGGGGCAAGGACCGGTCCATGCTCACCGGCTCACTCCTTCTCTTGCGCCAGGGCGTTGACGGCAGCGGCCGCCATCGCAGAGCCGCCGCGGCGCCCATGCACGACAAGGAAGGGCACGCGGCCGTCCTGTGCCAGCGCCTGCTTCGATTCGGCTGCACCGACGAAACCGACCGGGATGCCGATCACGGCTGCCGGTTTTGGCGCACCGGCATCGAACATTTCGAGCAGCCGGAAAAGCGAGGTCGGGGCATTGCCGACGACGACCAAGGCTCCCGCGAGATGCGGCCGCCACAGCTCCATGGCCGCGGCCGAGCGCGTTGTGCCGGCCTGTTTGGCCAGTGCCGGCACCTCAGCCTGGTCCAGCGTGCAAATCACTGCGTTGCTGGCCTGCAAACGGGCGCGGGTCACGCCGTTCGCGACCATCTTGGCGTCGCACAGGATCGGAGCGCCGGCGCGCAGCGCAGCCTCCGCCGCATCCGTGAAATCGGCTGACATCTCGACATCGCGCGGCAGGTCGGTCATGCCGCAGGCATGGATCATGCGTACCACCACGCGGGCGGCCGCGCCTGAGAAGCGGGAGAGGTCGGCCTCGGCCCGGATGATGGCGAAGGAGCGCTCATAGATCGCATCACCCTCGCGGATATAGTCGTAGCGCGTGTTCAAACCTGTGGTCCTGAAAACCGGCCTGCGGTCAGGCGGGTGTGAATGTCCTGTCCCGGCTGCAGACGCTGCACAATCTGCGAAAGGTCAAGCCTCGCCATCGGCTTGTCCCGCGTCGTTCCGCCGATGACGACGTCATAGCGGCCGTCATGCCCGACCAGCGTGAGGTCGGCGGGGCCTGATTGCGCGCAGGATTTGACGCAGGCCGATAGATGCAGGCTGAGGCCAGCAGCAAGGAGCGAGGCTGCCGCTTCGGCCAGGACTGCGGCATCGCCCATCGTCTGCGTCTCGCCGCGCAGGCAGGCCGGCTTGCCGGAGCATGCCTGCACTGCAAGCCGTGGATCGGCGTCGCGGGTGATCAGCCCCAGTGCCTCGCATCGTGCGGCGAGGCTCGCGGCGGCATCGTGCTCGAGGCCCAGGAAAGCCAGCCCGCGCCAGGGCGAAAAGCGGATTTCGCTGACGCCATGCGCGCCGGCGGCCTCGCATAGCCGCGACAATGTCCGAGTGTCCGAGCGGCCGAACGGCAGCCCAGCGATCAGGGCAAAACGGGAGGCGCGCAACGCGAAGAGCCCGACCCGCCTCGGCGCGGAGCGAGCCGCCGGCGCACCGGCCGGCGCTATCGAGCGGGCCTCGGTCAGCGCRCTAATCTGGTCGTGGTCGAGATCACGCAGGCGATGGATCCTGTCAGCCTCGGCCCGCCGGTATGCCGCAAAGCCCTGCAACAGCCCTGCCGTCACGGCGCCTGCATCACCGGATGCGACCGGGCCAAACCAGCCGCCTTGCGGCAGGCCGATCACGACGGAACCCTGGTCAATCGCAACCACGCGCAGATCGCCGGCAAAGCCATCGAGTGCGAGCTCGCCGCCGCCATCGACGATGACGCTGGTCTTGGGCGGCAACCCTGAGATGGCGCGCCCCTGACGTTCCAGGGATGCGGCCAGAATGGCGGCATCGATCAGGTCGCTCGGATCCTGCCCGGCGAGCGGTGAGGTGAGCACCAGGCGCTGCGGCCCGGGCCCGCCGGCTTCGTCGACGAGCCGCTCCGCGAGCAAGGCCTCGACAAGGGCGGGATGGGCCTCCTGCCGCACACCCCTGATCTGGAGATTGCCGCGGCTGGAAATCTCGACGAGGCCATTGCCCGTCTCTTCGGCCAGATCCGCCACGCGTCGCAATTGTGCGGGCTGCATCTGCCCGCCCGGCGGGTGCAGCCGCACGAGCCAGCCGTCCCCGGTTTCCATCGGCCGGAGCGTGCTCGGGCACCAGCCGCGCCGGAGCGCTTCTTGCGTCGGGGCGGTCATTCCGCCGCGTCCTTGCTGGCGAGGAAGGCGGCCACGGAATTGCGCCGGGTCTGCCAGAGGCCGCGCCGCTCGGCTTCCGTCAGCCGCGCGCGGATCGAGGCAGCCGCGGGCGCATTGGCCTGTTCCAGCGCGCTCCAGATGGCCGGATCCGCGCAATAGGCCTGGAATACGGCGTCGAACAGTCCGTCCGAGGCCGCGTCTGTGCTGGCCGCATAGACGAAGAGTGTGTCGACGGTCTCGGCAAGTTCGGCCGCGCCGCGCCAGCCATGGGCAAGCTGGCCCGCAATCCAGCGCGGGTGGCAGAGCCGGCCATGGACGATGCGCGCAATGTCCTCGGCCAGGGTGCGCGTTTTCGGCGCTTCCGGGTTGGAGCTGTCGAGACTGTAGAGTGCGGCCTCGCTGCCGAGCGCCTGCGCTGCCGCGGCAAAACCGCCGATCACATCGGCCGCGCTGGTCGCTTCGAGAATGTCGCGCCCCGCCGTGTCGCTGACATGAACGAAGGCGCTTGCCGAGGCGACGCGACGCGCGAAGCCGGGATCGGCGCTGGCAAGGCCCTCCGTACCACCGAAGGCATGATCGCTGGCCGCGAGATAGGCGGCGCCAAGCTCGCCGCGGCTCTCCCATTGCCCGTCGAGCGCGCGGTCGGCCATGGCCGCGCCGAAGCGGCCGGGTGCCGGGCCGAAGATGCGTGCGGCGTCTTCGCCGCGCCGGCGGGCTGCAGCAGGCTCGTTCCATTCATCGGCTTCGTCCAGCACTGCTACGGCGCGCGCAGCGGCGTCGAGCAGTGCGATCTGACCTGGGAATGTGTCGCGGAAGGCGCCGGAGATACGGATGGTGACGTCGATGCGCGGGTGATCGAGCTTGGCCAGGGGAATGACGGAAAATCCGGTCACTCGCGTCGAGGCGTGATCCCAGAGCGGCGCGACGCCCATCAGGGCAAGCGCATGTGCGATGTCCTCGCCACCGGAACGCAGAGTGGGCGAGGCCCAGAGATCCATCACGATCCGGCGTGGATAATCGCCGTGGTCCTGGAGATGGCGTGCGATCAGCGACGCCGCGGCGCGCGAGCCGAGGCGCGCGGCGGCCCGGGTCGGGATCGCGCGCGGATCGAGCGTCGAGAGGTTGCGGCCGGTCGGCAGCACATCGCTTTGCCCGCGATGCGGCGAGCCGGCAGGGCCGGGCGGAACGAACCGCCCGGCCAGAGCGCGCAGCAAGTTGTCGCGCTCGTTGCGGGATGACGCGGGATCGTGCGCAGCCCGCCCGAAGACATGCAGCCCATCCCGGAAGGGCAGTTCGGCGATGTCGCAGAGATGCGCGTCGAGCTGGCTCAGTGCGCTCGCCATGTCGAGATCGGGCGTGACACCGCAGGCTTCCGCCAGCCCGCTTGCTTCGGCTCGCCCGCGGATTTCACGGGCGACGATCTCGGCGCGGCGCGGATCGAGGACCTGCGCTTGCGAAAACTCCTCGACGAGATCACGCAGCAGAGCCACTTCGCCGGCTGCATCCACATGCACCAGTTCGGGTGGGAGATGGCCGAGCGTCACGGCCGAAAGCCGGCGCTTGGCAGGGGCCGCCTCACCGGGGTCATCGACGACATAGGGGTAGATCACCGGCAGGCCGCCAACCGCAAGCCGAGGCCAGCAGCTCGCTGAAAGAGCCACCGCCTTGCCCGGCAGCCACTCGGTCGTGCCATGCGTACCGAGATGGATCAGTGCGTCGGCATCGGCAATCCGCCGGAGGCCGAGATAGAAGGCGAGATAGGCATGGCCCGGCGGCGCATCGGGATCGTGATAGCGCAGCTTGCGGTCGGGCGTCGTGTCGCGAGCGGGCTGCAGCGCGATGGTGAGACGGCCATTGCGGACCACACGGAAACGGAAGGCCGAGCCATCGCAGTCACGATCCGCCTCAGGTTCGCCATGGGCCGCGATGAGTGCCGCGCCTGCCGCGCCGGGAATGGCGCCGAGCCAGGCGTGATAATCGGCGAGCGGGACTGCAAACTCTGCTGGCCCTTCAGTCAGCGCCTGCATCAAACGCGTGTCGTCACCATGAGCAAGGTGACCGTCCCGGCTCTGCCTTGGCTCGTCCGGGATGACACTCTGCGCGGAGGGGCCGACATCGTATCCGGTCTGCGCCAGCAGTTCGCAAATGGCCCCGACGCTGGCTGGGGTATCGAGCCCGACTGCAAAGCCGGCCCGTCCTCCGCGCGCCGGGTAGTCGGACATGACCAGGGCGAGGTTGCGCTCGGCAGCCGGCTTGCCGGCCAGCGCGATCCAGCCTGAGGCGAGATCGGCAAGGGCGGCGACACCATCGCGATCAGGAACCAACCGGCGGCTCGTCAGGCCGGTCCTGCTGTCCGTCATCTCGGCCTTGAAGGCGACGGGCAGCGCCCCCAACCGTCCGTCGAATTCAGGCAGCGCCACCTGCATGGCGAGGTCGGCCCCGGAAAGCCCGCGCGGCGAGGCCTCCCAGGCGTCGCGCGGGCTGCCGACCGGCACGGCCTGCAGGATCGGGCAATCGGCGGTGTCCAGCACGAAATCGGCGCTGTTGCGGGCCGAGAACGCGGTGGTGGTGATGATGGCGGCGGGCTTGCGCGCGGCGATCAGGGCCGCAAGTTCGCCGGTGACGGCCGGGTCCTTCAAGCTCGTAAGGGCCAGAATCAACGGGGCATGGCCGCGCGCACTCAGCGCCTCTGCGATCGCCTCCGCCATGGCGGTGTCTCCGGCGGCGACGCTGGAGCGATAGACCAGGATCGGGACTAGCGCGTTCGCGACGGGGCGCTGTGAGAGCGCTTCACGCCATGCGAGCGGAGCACCGCCCGCACCAAGGGCGAAGAGCGCGGGCAAGGGAGTGGGCGCGAGGTCCGAAGCATCGCTTTCGCGGCGAAGGAACGCATCCACCCGTCCAAGCAGCCGGTGCATATTCTCCGCACCGCCGCCGGCGCGGAAATAGGCGAGAAGCTCCGCCGCGAAATGCGGTTCGACGGTGCCGTACTCGGCCAGCCGCTCATCAGGCCGGTCGTCGCCGGGCAGCACGACGAGCGGTATCCCGCCCCGTCGGCAGATTTCCGCATGCTGCTCGATGCCGTAACGCCAGTAGTCCAGCCCGCCGAGACAGCGGATCAGCACGAAGCGCGAATGCGCCACCGTCTTCTCGACGAGAAAATCGACGGAGAGCGGGTGTTTCAGCCGGCGCAGCGAGGCGAGCCTGACGGCGAGCTCGCTTGCGCCGGCCGCGGCCGTCAGCGCCGAAAGGTCGCTGTCGGCGAAGGAGAGCACCAGCACATCCCCTGGCGGCAGGGCGAGATCGACGGCGTCTTCGCCGTCGTCAAGCCTGATCTCGCTTGAGGGGAGGAGGTGCATGGCTCAGCCCGCGAGGGCGGCCTCCACGGACTTGCGATCAAAGCCCTTCAGGCCAATCACCACGAGGCGACCATCCTTGGCTTCGCCGGCCGCCCAGGCGCGGTCGTAATGATGGCTGACCCGACGCCCGACACCCTGGACGACGAGCCGCATCGGCTTACCGGGAATCGCCGAAAAACCCTTCAGGCGCAGCACGCCCTCGGCCTCCGCGGCCCTGGCAACGCGGGCCGCCAGCTCCTCGGGCGATGTCGCCGCGGCGAGAGCGAAATCGAGGCTTTCGAAATCGTCGTGGTCGTGGTCCTCGGCGCTCTCATGGTGAGAGGGGCGTCCAGCGAGATCGGCCTCGGCAGCCGCGTTGAGGCCAATAATCAGGGCGGGCTCGACCTTGCCATGGGCCGTCTCGACGATCTTGATCGCCTTCGGCAGATGCGCGGCGATCTCGGCCTTGACGCGTTCGCGGCCGGCCGCATCGACGAGGTCGCTCTTGTTGAGCAGGATCAGGTCGGCGCAGAGGATCTGGTCCTCGAACACTTCTTCGAGCGGGTTGTCGTGCCCGACCGCGGCATCCTGCGCCGCCTGCGCAGCGAGAGCGGCGGGATCATCCGCGAACTGGCCATCCGCCACGGCCGGACCATCGACCACGGCGATGACACCATCGACCGTGACACGTGACCGAATGGCCGGCCAATTGAACGCGTTGACCAGCGGCTTCGGCAGGGCAAGCCCCGAGGTCTCGATCAGGATGTGTTCCGGCGGGTTCGGCCGGTCGAGCAGCTTTTCCAGCGCTGGCACGAAGTCGTCGGCGACGGTGCAGCAGATGCAGCCATTCGGCAGCTCGACGATGTCCTCCGCGGTGCAGCCGGAAATGCCGCAGCCGTCGATGAAGGAACCGTCGAAGCCGAGATCGCCGAACTCATTGACCAGCACGGCGATGCGCTTGCCCCCTGCATTCTCCAGCAGGTGCCGCACCAGTGTGGTCTTTCCGGCCCCGAGGAAGCCGGTGATGATCGTGCAGGGGATCTTGCCCAGCGAGCGGGCTTGGGGAGCGTTCATGATCTCATCCTTGTTGGCGCGCCGGGAGAGGCGGTACGCGCGCGACCACGCCCTTGCGGAACGAAGCGGGTCTTTCTTTCCAGGGAACGATACCGTTTGCGCTGGCTGCAAAGCTTGCAGCTGCGTCAACGATTTCGGCGATATGGGTGTCTGCGTCGAGATCGCCGATCAGATAGGTCCATTTGCCGTCGGCCGCCAAGGCGACGGTGCAGGGGCGATTGCAGACCGCGAGGCAGTCGACGGGTTCGACCGGAAGCGTCCCGCCGTCGCGCGCGATGCGTTCGCGCAGCGCCTCGGCAAAACCCAGTCCGGGCTGGTCGTAACCCTCCGGCAGGTCCGCCCGCGCGCGCCGGCAGGCGACGCAGACGAAAATGGTGACATCGCCTTCGGGCATAGGCCGGTTCCTTTGCTTCCGGCGCGATCCCGGGGGATCGCGCTCAGCGTCAGGCCTTGGCCGGGGCTGCGGCACGGCGCGTCGCCCAGGGCCAGAGCACGCCGACGGCAAAGCCGGTAGCGAGCCAGAGGGCAGCCTGGAGCGCGAGCGAGAGCGCGGCGAAATGCGCTGCGATTTCGGCCGGGACCTTGCTCTCCGGGGCGGCGGGATGTGGTGCGCCGATCAGATGCGGGACGAGCATGGCAAGCACGGCAAGTGCCCGCAGCCAGCTCGCCTCCGTCCGCAGGAAGACCCAGAGGCCGCCGGCGGTGACGAGCGCGGTGGCGATCCACCAGGTCTGGCGGTGGAGCAGTTCGGCTGACGCGCTGCCGGGCAATTCCGGTGCGAGCCCGGTCGCCGGCACGAGGCCGAAGGCCAGGAAGCCGCAAGCCGCCCAGATCAGTGCGGTCCGTTCAGTGATGGCATCGCCCGCTGCGATCATGCCGCCGAGCAGCAGGGCGGCAAAGCCGATCGCGGTCGCAATGGTGACGATGGTGGTGAAGGCCGTGCGCTGCAAGCCGTCCTGTGGCTTCCACTCGGCGTGGTCGGCTGCGTCGGCGCCGCCATGGGCAAGGACGATCCTGGCATCGCCGGTGAAGCTGGCGTGCTGAAGCTCGGCTGCGCGCAACGCCGTCTCAAAGGTTTCCGCCTTGAGGATCAGCGGCGTGGTGGTGACATGCTGGAGTGCTGCGACCAGGAGCCCAGCAAGAAGCCCGGCCAGAAGACTGACCGTGAGAACACGATTGACCATGTTGCCTTTCCCTCAGTGGCAGGGAAAGGCGAGGGTGTGGCGCGTGTCGTGGGCTGCGTTGTGAACGCTGGTCGAATGGGCGAAGCCGACGGTGAAGATCAGGGCTGCGCCGAGTGCCAGGGCAGCTGCGACAGCCTTGACGCGCTCGGATGCGCTGGCCTGGGTGGTGATCGAAGCCGTATTCGTCGTCATCTCGGTCTCCTTGGCCACCCCGCCGGCAGCCCGCTGGATTGCATCACTCATCGACGGCAGGTCTCCTGGCTCGCGGGTCCGGATCTCTCGCCGCCTTCCCGGGACAATCCCAGTGGCCGATGGCGCGAAACTCGCCGCTTACAGTTGCGGGGGCAGCCGCGGTATCGCACCGCGTTCCCTTTTCACCTCCTTGCAGAGGCACCGTCGGGGATGATCATTAGCCATCTGCACGGTGCTGTGCAATGCAGCGATCGTGATTGCGAGCGCAGTGAAGCGATGTGATCTCTGATGGCCTGTCCCGGCTTGTTTCGCTTCGCTCGCCAGGTCCGTTCCTTAGGCTGATCTTCCCTGGGTTGAGATTTTGGCAGTGGCAGCGATCCTTTCCCCTCTTACCCTCGTTCTGGGCGGCGCCCGCTCCGGCAAGAGCCGCCATGCCGAGGCCCTGATCGAGATGGTGCCGGCGCCCTGGATCTATCTCGCCACGGCGCAGGCCTATGACGATGAGATGCGCGCCCGGATTGCCGAGCACCGCGCCCGCCGGTCGCAGGATTGGATGACCATCGATGCGCCGCTGGCCCTGGCGCAGGCGATCCGCGCGGTTCCCGCGGGGCAACCTGCCCTGGTGGACTGCCTGACGCTCTGGCTGACCAACGTGATACTGGCAGAGCAGGATGTGGCGGCTGCAAGCCGGGAACTGGTCGAGGCCTGCGTTTCGGCACGTGGCCCGGTGGTCCTGGTTTCCAACGAGGTCGGGCTCGGTATCGTGCCCGAGAATGCGCTCGCCCGACGGTTCCGCGACGAGGCGGGGCGGTTGCACCAGATGCTTGCGGCGCGGGCCGACCGGGTGATCTTCATGGTCGCCGGTCTGCCGATGCAGGTGAAATGAGCAGGAGGTTCCGATGACGATCGATGCTGACGAGGCCGCCCGCCACAAGGCCAAGATGGAAAAGCGCAAGGCGGTGCAGGATGCCGAGGTCGCCGCCAAGACGATCGAAAAGGGACTCCTGATCGTCAATACGGGGCCAGGCAAGGGCAAGTCGACCGCCGCCTTCGGATTGATCCTGCGGGCTCTCGGCCATGACTGGCGCGTCGGGGTGGTGCAGTTCATCAAGGGCGCCTGGGCGACAGGTGAACGCAAGGCGCTCGACGCCTTCGGCGATCGCATCGTCTGGCACACGATGGGCGAAGGCTTCACCTGGGAAACGCAGGACAAGGCCCGCGACATCGCTGCCGCCGGGCGCGCCTTCGCCAAGGCCAAGGCGTTGATGGACGATCCGGAGATACGCCTGCTCGTGCTCGACGAACTCAATATCGCGCTGCGCTACGACTATCTGCCGCTGGCGGAGGTGGTCGAGACATTGGCGAGCCGGCGCCCTGATCTGCACATCGTCGTCACCGGCCGCAATGCCAAGCCCGAGTTGATCGCCGTCGCAGACCTCGTCACCGAGATGACGGTGGTCAAGCATCACTTCGCGGCGGGCGTGAAGGCACAGGCCGGGATCGAGTTCTGAGGCCAGGGCATCGACCCGAAACGTGGATCGCAGCTTTCGGGAAAGTCGAAGCAAACACAGAAGGTGAGATCGTCGTTCCCGATGCGATGCCCGGTCCGATGAACTAGAGGGCGAGCGCGGTGACGGCCCCCGCAACGGCGAGCCCCCACAGCAGCAGACACGCCCTCCGATAGAGAGCGAGCGCCCGCCGGATATCCGCCGCTTCCGCTTCGGCCCGGCCGTCCCCCATCCACCCGTCGTCGACCCTGACATCGCCATAGACGCGCGGGCCCGCCAGCCGGAGGCCGAGCGCACCTGCCATCGCGGCTTCCGGCCAACCGGCATTGGGCGAACGATGATGGCGGGCATCGCGTCGGACAGCTCGCCACGCATTGGCGGGGTCTGACGTTTTGTCGAGTGCGGCGGCTGCGGTCAGCAGCAGCGCGGTGAGGCGAGAGGCGGGAAGGTTGACGAGGTCGTCGAGACGCGCCGCCGCCCAGCCGAAGGCGAGGTGGCGCGGTGTCTTGTGGCCGATCATCGAATCGGCGGTATTGATCGCCTTGTAGAGCGCGCCGCCCGGCAGGCCGCCGACGCCGAGCCAGAAAGCCGGAGCGACGATCCCGTCCGAGAAATTCTCGGCAAGGCTTTCGATTGCGGCGCGGGAAACTCCGGCTTCGTCGAGGGTTTCGGGGTTGCGGCCGACAATCATCGAAACGGCGATGCGTCCGCCTTTGAGCCCGTCCCGCTCCAGTCCTTCGGCGACCCGTGCGACATGCTCGTGCAGGCTGCGCTGTGCGATGAGGCTGGAGGCGACGAGCGCGAGGGGCAGCCAGCCCAGCGGGCCGAGGCCGCGGCAGAGCAGGGTCAGCCCCCATGAGATGGCGAATGTGGCGGCAAGCAGCAGCGCGAGGGCGAGGCCGCCGGCCGCCTTGCGCACGATGAAGGAGGCGCGCTCGCGATTGAGCATCCGGTCGAGCCGGGAGATCAGCGCACCGATCCAGGTGACGGGATGGCCGATCAGCGCATACAAGCCCTGGGGGTAGCCGAATCCCGCCTCGATGATCAGGGCGGCGGCGAGGAGCGGTAGGGAATCGGACAGGCTCATGCGGGGCGGGAATGGCTGAGGCGGCAGGCAAGGTCTGGCATGGCGGCGATCTGGCACAGGCGAAGGCGCTGTTCCCGGAGGCGCCCGAGCCATGGATCGATCTTTCGACCGGGATCAATCCCATCCCCTATCCGGTTCCTGCGCTGCCGTTAAGCCTCTGGCAGCGCCTGCCGGGAGTGCGGGACGAGGCGGCATTGCTCGCTGCGGCACGCGAGACGTACCGGGTGCCCGAGACGGCCGGCATCGTCGCGGCGCCCGGCACTCAGATCCTGATCGAACTGCTGCCGTGTCTTGCGAACACCGGGCCAGTCGTCGTGATCGGCCCGACCTATGCCGAACATGCGGTGGCCTGGCGCAAGGCGGGGATGGACGTGCGGGAGAGCGCAACGCCCGCGGAGGCGGGCGATGCGGGCGTGGTCGTGCTGGTCAACCCGAACAATCCCGATGGGCGGGTGATTGAGCGCGCGCAACTCACGGCGGTTGCGCGTGACCTGGCCGGACGAGGCGGGTTGCTCGTCATCGACGAGGCCTTCATCGATTTCATGCCCGAGGCGAGCCTGATCCCCGAGCTGCCACCGGCGACGCTGATCCTGCGCTCCTTTGGCAAGACTTACGGGCTTGCCGGCTTGCGTCTGGGTTTCGCGATCGGCGAGGCGCGCCTGACGGAGGCCTTGCGTGCCGCGCTCGGTCCCTGGGCCGTCGCGGGGCCGGCGCTTCATATCGGGGCGCAGGCGCTCAGTGACACGGACTGGCTCGCGGCGGCCGCCGGTGCCCGGGCCAGCGATGCCGCCCGCCTCGATGCCTTGCTGGCGTCGCGAGGCGTGATCGTTGGCGGCACCTCCCTGTTCAGGCTGTTGGCGACGCCGGACGCACCGGCACTCTTCGCCCATCTCGGCCGCGACGGCATCTATGTCCGCCGCTTTCAGAACAATGCGAGCTGGCTACGGCTTGGCTTGCCCGGCGACGAGCCGTCCTGGCAGAGGCTCGCCGCTGCTCTGGCATCCTTTCTGCCTCCTGATGCCGCCTAGGGGGCGCATGCATGGAAGGGCGGGACGGAGCCGTTTCGCATGATTAAGCTGGGTTTTGTCATCACGGGGGAATGCAATGAAGCCTTGGCCGCAGGAAAGAGAACTCACGATCGGCTTCGCGCATGCCGCCTACCAGTTGGGAGCGGAGTTCTCCGCGCGGGCGCGCGCCGCGAGGAGCTTTGAGGTTCGCAGCCTCGATGAACTCAAGGCGCGCGCGCCCGAAGCCGATGTCCTCGTCGTCTCCGGACTCTGGCGCAACGAGCTGATCGCCGCCTGCCCGCGCCTGCGCTTCGTCCAGTCGATCAGCGCCGGCACGGATCAGTTCGACAAGGCCGCCTTCGCCGCGGCCGGCATTCGCCTCACCAGTGCGCAGGGGGGCAATGAGCGCGCCGTTGCCGAACACGCGATGGCGCTCATCCTGGGCCTTACCCGTCAGATCCACCTCGCTCGCGACAACCAGATGGCAAAGCATTGGCGGCCGATGATCGGTGATCGCGCCCGACGCGAGGACGAGCTCGGCGGCAAGACGCTTGTCATCGTCGGCCTTGGACGGATCGGCCTGCGTTTGGCGAGGTTGGCTGCGGCTTTCGGTCTGCGCATCATTGGTGTGCGCCGCAGCGAGCGGCCCGTATCAGGCATCGATGCGATTGTGGCGACGGACAAGCTGGGCACGGTTCTGGCTGAGGCCGATATCGTGGCGTTGACCTGCCCGCTGACGCCCGAGACCGAAGGACTGATCGGCAGCGAGGCGCTGGCCGCCATGCGTCCGGGCTCTCTCCTGATCAATGTTGCGCGTGGCCGTGTCGTCGACGAGGCGGCGCTGCTGGCGGCGCTGGGYTCGGGGCGCCTGGCTGGCGCCGGACTCGACTGCTTCCATGACGAGCCGCTCCCACCGGCCTCGCCCTTCTGGGGGCAGCCGAACGTCATCGTCACCCCGCACAGCGCCGGCGAGACGCGCGCCTATGAGACGAACGTCGTCGACATCCTCCTCGACAATCTCGACCGGCTGGCGCGTGGCGACGCGGAGTTGCACAACCAGATCGTTTAGATCATGGAACCGGAACGAAGTCCGGTCCCATGATCTGACTGTGATCGCATCGGTCTTCCCGGTTTCGGGCCGATACCTGACCGGGCGGTCGCTTACGCCTCGTGCAGCCGGCGGTAGATGCCGTCGGCCTTGACCAGGTCGGCATGGCTGCCCTGCTCGGCGATCCCGGTCGAATCCACCACCACGATCCGGTCGGCATCGCGGATGGTCGCGAGACGATGCGCGATCATCAGCGTGGTGCGGCCCTGCGACAGATCCGCAAGCGATTGCTGAATGGCGCGCTCGGTTTGCGTGTCCAGCGCCGAGGTCGCCTCGTCCAGGATCAGGATCGGCGGATTCCTCAGGAAGATGCGAGCGATGGCGAGGCGCTGCTTCTGCCCGCCCGAAAGCTTGACCCCGCGTTCGCCGATGATGGTGTCGAGCCCGTCGGGCATCGCCGCGATGACCTCGTCGAGCCGCGCGCGCCGCGCGGCCTCGACGATCTCGGCCTCGCTCGCCTCGAGCCGGCCATAGGCGATGTTCTCGCGCATCGTGCCGGCGAAGAGGAAGACATCCTGCTGCACGATGCCGATCTGCCCGCGCAGCGAGGCCAGCGTCATGTCGCGGATATCGATGCCGTCGATGGTGATGCTTCCGCCGCTGACTTCGTAGAAGCGCGGCAGCAGGGAGCAGATCGTCGTCTTGCCGGCCCCGGACGGGCCGACGAACGCGATCGTTTCGCCCGGCTTGATATGCAGGTCGTGCCGCTGAGCACGGGGCGGCCGGTCTGATATGCGAACGAAACGCCCGCATAGCGGATTTCGCCCGAGAGTCTCGGCGCAGTCACCGCATTCGGTCGGTCGGCGATATCAGGCTCGGTGTCGAGGAACTCGGTATAGCGCCGGAAGCCGGCAATGCCCTTCGGATAGGTCTCGATCACCGAATTGATCTTCTCGATCGGTCGGAAGAACACGGCGATGAGCAGCAGGAATCCGACGAAACCGCCCTGGCTCAGGCTGCCGGTGATGACGAGATAGCTGCCGGCGACCATCACCACCATCTGGGTCAGCCGCATGCTGAGATAGCTCAGCGAGATGGTAGCCGCCATGATGCGGTAGGCATCGAGCTTGGTCTGGCGGTAGTTCTGGTTGTCACGGGCGAAGAGCCGCCGCTCGTGCTCCTCGTTGGCGAAGGCCTGGACGACGCGGATGCCGCCGACATTCTCCTCGATTCGCGCGTTGAAGCTGCCGACCCGCCCGAAGAGCTGCTGCCAGTTATGCGTCATGCGCCCGCCATAGCGGCCGGTCAGCCAGCCGGTCAGCGGCACGATCGCGGCAGTGACGAGCGCAAGCTCGGGGCTGACCATGAACATCAGCACGAAGGCGCCGAACAGGGTCATCATCGCGATGAACAGGTCTTCGGGCCCGTGATGCGCGACCTCTCCGATCTCCTCGAGGTCCTTGGTGAGGCGGGCCACGAGATGGCCGGTCTTCTGGTTGTCGAAAAAGCTGAAGGAGAGCTTCTGCAGATGGTCGAACGCCTTCCGCCGCATCTCGGTCTCGATATTGATGCCGAGCATGTGGCCCCAATAGGTCACGATCGCCATCAGCCCGCTATTGAGCAGGTAGATCACCAGCAGTGCGGCGGCGCAGGCGAGGATCAATCCCCAGTTCTGGCCGGGCAGCAGCCAGTCGATGAAGAACTTCACCGCGATCGGGAAGGCGAGCTCCAGCAGGCCCGACAGCACTGCGCAGGAAAAATCCAGCAGGAAGAGGCCGCGATGCGGTGCGTAATAGGCGAAGAAACGGCGAAGCATGATGACGATGTCTTTTCAAATCCGGATCGCGCACGATTATCCGCGGGTCCAGAGGCCGGAACGGGGCCGGCCCCTTCTATAGGCTCTGGCGTGCCGGAGCGGAATGCCGGCGATGCATGGCCGGGCACTGATCACTCATCGCCAAGCCGGGGCCCGGAGCTCCGCCGCACTCCAGATGGGCCACGTCAGCGATTGTAACGCACCGGCACCGCGAGCGAGATCGTGCCGCCCCCGCCGACGCCGGCAGGAGGCGCCGGGACGGGGCTTGCCCTGCGGATCATGCTGACGGCCTCCTCATCGAGCGTGGCATCGCCGGAGCTACCGGCGAGTCGCGCGGACAGGACACGCCCGCCCCGATCGATCGAGAAGGCAATCTGCACCGTGCCGGGACGCGCGCCGCCCGGGAAGCGCTTGTAGCGATTGAGATGGGCGATCAGCATGCCGCGCCATGACGCCGTCGAGGCGGAGGGCGATGCAGCGGAACCGGTTGGCGCGGAGGAAGGAGCAGCGGCGGGCGCGGCCGAGGCGGGGGGCGCGGCGGCTTCCTTGGCCCGTGGCTTCTCGCGCTCGACCGGCTTGCGGCGCTCCACGATGCGTGGCTTGGGCGGCGTCGGCTTGCGTTCGACGACCTTCGGCTTCTCGGGGGCAGGCGGAGGCGGGGGAGCGAGCACGGCTGCAGCATCGGGCAGCTGCGGCAGTTCGGGCAGCTTGATCTCAGGCTCGGGCAGATGGACCGGCTCGGGTATCACCTCGGGTTCCGGAGGCGGCTCTGGCTCCTTGACCGGCTCGGGAACAGGCTCCGGGGTTGGTGGGGGCGGCTCGGCCTCGGTCGCCTGGGGGGCAAGGGGCAGGTCGGCAGCGGGGGYCTCGGGCGCAACGGAAACCGCCGCAAGCTCGATCATCACGGCAGGCTCGGGCGCGCCGGCCGCAGCCTCTCCCGGCCGCCAGCTCAAGGCCAGCCAGGCAATACCGCCATGCGCCGCCACCACGACGAGCCCAGCCGAACTCCAGCGCAATAGCGCCGGCCAGAGGCGTCGTGATGCGCTGCCATCGAGAGACCCGGTCTTCATGGCTTCACACCCGCGACCGGCGCGGCCGCCTGGCCCGTATCCTCGAGCCCGACCAGCGCGATCTTCAGATAGCCGGCATTGCGCAGGAGGTTCATCACATCCATCAGCTCGCGATAGGCGACAGTCCCGTCGGCGCGCAGGAAGACTCTCTGCTCACGGTCGCTGCTGGTTTGCCGGTCGAGGACACTCTGCAGCGCTTCGCGCGGGACGGGGTCGTTGCCGAGCGCGAGCGAGAGATCGCCCTTCACGGTAAGGAAGACGGGCTTCTCGGGCCGCGGCTGCGGCTGCGCGTTGGAGACGGGCAGATCGACGGCGACATCGACGGTGGAGAGCGGGGCTGCGACCATGAAGATGATCAGCAGCACGAGAATCACGTCGATGAAGGGTGTGACGTTGATCTCGGAGACCTCAGCCAGATCGCCGTCCTGCGGATCCTTGAGCGAAACGGCCATCGTTCACTCCGCCGACATCAGCGGCGGCACCGCATGCAGCGAGCGGCCGGGACGCTGCGCCGCACGCCGCGCACGCTCAAGGTCGCGCGAGAGGTGGCGCAGGACGTCGCCCGAGGCGTCCGACAGCACGGCGCGGTAGCCTGCGATCGAGCGCGAGAAGACATTGTAGATGATGACGGCGGGGATCGCCGCGACGAGGYCGATCGCAGTCGCCAGCAGGGCTTCGGCGATGCCGGGCGCGACCACGGCGAGATTGGTGGTCTTCGACTGCGAGATGCCGATGAAGGAGTTCATGATGCCCCAGACAGTGCCGAACAGGCCGACAAAGGGGGCGGTCGAACCAATCGTCGCGAGCAGGCCGGTGCCCTTCGCCATATCCCGGCCGGCACGCGCCTCGCGCCGTGACAACGCGATCGCAACGCGCTCCTTGATGCCGTCATCCGAGAGATCAGCCGAACGGCGGACTTCATCGCGAGCGGCCTGAACCAGCTCGGCGACGACGCTGCGTCGTGCATGGCCGGCAGAGATCCTCTCGGCGGCGATCTCGAGGCTGTCCGCCTCGTCCAGCCGGCGTGCGGCCAGCCGCGCCCTGGTCTTGGCAGCCATCAGCTCCAGGCTCTTGGCGAGCCAGATCGTCCAGGTCACCAGCGATGCGAAGGCAAGCCCGAGCATCACCGCCTTAACGACGATGTCCGCCGCCATGAACATGCCCCAGGGCGAAAGGTCATGAGGAAGCGCAGCAGCGGCGACCGGGGCGGGAGCTTGCGGTGCCGGCAGTTGCTGGGAAACAGCCGTCTGTTCATGGGCGCCGCTCGGGCTTGCGGCCATGTTCGGCGCCGGCGTCGCAGGCGCGGTCGTCGCGGCTGGGGGGGGCGCCGGCTGCTGGGTGGTCGGCGCGCTTGCTGGCGCCTGCGCGAAGCTTGTTCCGATTGCGGGGCCAATTGTGAGGGACAGTGCCAACAGCAGGCTGCCCGCTGCGCTGCGTTTTGCCCGACCAGCGAGGGTGGTCGTGGCTGTACTGCGGCGGGGCTCGTCCTGGGCACTCATACCGGTTGGCTCTCTGCTGTCAGAATGGTGGGCGGTTCATTTCAAGAGGGTAGGCAATAGTTGTACTATTAATTTAGAAAAAATCTAATCTATGAATACTTCTATGGGCGCGTTACTGGCCACTAACAACGCGAATGTCAAAGATAAAGATTGTGGTTGTGCCGAGTTGTAACGATTGTTTGGGCGGTTCGCGGTCAGGGGCGCCGCAGCCCGGCGTAACACTTTATCGCGTCGCCGCTGCCGACCGGTCGTTCGTTCGCCCATGCCGATGATGTCTGCTCAGG
>NZ_JBFTRC010000021.1:0-84065 GCF_056399325.1 Allobosea sp. 01N443 | reverse complement strand
CTCGCCAGTTCTGGAAGATCACGCTGCCCCTCCTGCGGCCCGCCACCTTCCTGTTGCTGATCCTCAGCGTGATCCACTCCTTCCAGGTCTTCGACCTGATCTACGTGATGACCGGCGGTGGCCCGGGATTCTCGACGACGATGCTGGTGCAATACATCTACCAGTCCGCCTTCATGACATCGGAGATGGGCTATGCCAGCGCGATCGGCGTCGTGCTCTACGCCATCGTGCTCGGCTTCACGATCATTCAGTGGCGGGTCAGCCGCCAATCGGAGAACGTGCTATGAGCGGCGTCACCTTCGAGGCTGGCGCCAGGCGCCCCGGCACCCGCCGAACCGGCAACGTGCTGATCTGGATCGCTGTCGTGCTCGGCGCGCTGGCGATGATCTTTCCGCTCTACTGGATGCTCGCGACCGCGATCCGGCCTCGTTCCGAGGTCTTCCAGCCGCTGGTGAGCCTGATCCCGCAGGTGCTGACGCTGGAGAATTTCAGGAATATCGCGCAGCGCCATCCCTTCCTGACCTGGGTGATGAATTCGACCTTCATCGCCGTGATCGCCGTGCTGATCACCGTGTCCGCGAACCTGCTCTGCGGCTACGTCTTCGCCAAGTTCCGCTTCCCCGGGCGCGACATCCTGTTCTTCGCGATCCTGGGCGCGCTGATGATCCCGATCCAGGTGATCCTGGTGCCGGAATTCCTCGTGACCTCCTGGCTGGGGCTGCTGAATTCGCCCTGGGGCGTCATCCTGCCGCGCGCGGCCGAAGCTTTCGGTGTCTTCATGGTGCGCCAGTTCATGGTCAGCATTCCCGATGAGCTGATCGAGGCCGCCCGGCTCGACGGCGCCAGCGAGATGCGGATCTTCCTGCGCATCGTGCTGCCGCTCTCGAAGCCGATCATCGCCGTGCTGGTGATCTTCACCTTCATGTGGCGCTGGAACGACTTCGCCTGGCCGCTGGTCGTCCTGACCGACCAGGAACTCTTCACCCTGCCGCTGGGCCTGAACCTGCTGCGCGGCGAGGCCAATCCGGACTGGGGCGGCGTCATGGCGCTGGCCCTGATCTCCCTCCTGCCGATGCTGCTCATCTTCCTGATCTTCCAGCGCTATCTGGTTCAGGGGATTGCCAGCACAGGCCTCAAGTGAGCCCTTTCCCGACCTCTACCCAAGAGAGACCATGACATGACCAAGATCGCCATGATCGGCGCCGGCAGCGTCGTCTTCGTCAAGAACCTGCTCACCGACATCCTCAGTCTTCCCGCGCTGAAGCAATGCGAGATCGCATTGTACGACATCGATGCCGAGCGCCTCGAAACGGCGGGAATGATRGCGCGCTGGACGTCCGGCCAGTTCGATGCCGGGGCGACCGTGACCGAGCATGCCGACCGCCGGCGCTGCCTGGAGGGCGCGGATTTCGTGATCAACATGGTGCAGATCGGCATGCACGAGGCGACGCTGCTCGATTTCGAGATCCCGAGCCGCTACGGCCTGAAGCAGACCATCGCGGATACCGTCGGTATCGGCGGCATCTTCCGCGGGTTGCGGACCATTCCCTTCATGGTCGACCTGGTCGGGGACATGCGGGCGGTCTGCCCCAATGCCCTGCTGATGAACTACACCAACCCGATGAGCATTCTGACCTGGGCGGTCTACAGGGCCTTCCCAGAGCAGCAGGTGGTCGGGTTGTGCCACAACGTCCAGCACACGGCGCGCGACCTTGCTTCCTATCTCGGGGTCGATCGCTCCCGCTTGAGCTATGACTGCGCCGGCATCAACCACATGACCTGGTTCCTGCGGCTCGAAATCGACGGCAAGGATGCCTATCCGCAGCTGCGGCGTGCCGCCCGCAATCCGGAGATCTTTGCGAAGGACAAGATCCGTTTCGCCCTGCTGGAGCATCTCGGCCGCTTTGTCAGCGAATCCAGCGAGCATACGGCCGAATACACGCCCTATTTCCTGCGCCGCGAGGACCAGATCGCGGAATTCGACGTGCCGGTCGACGAGTATATTCGCCGCAGCGAGCGCAACCTGCGACGCTATGCCGACACGCGGCAAAAGCTGCTGGCCGGCGAGAGCTTCTCGCTCGAGCGCAGCGACGAATACGGCGCATCGATCATCAACGGCATGGTCACGAACGAGCCCCAGCTCATCTACGGAAATGTCCGCAACACCGGGCTGATCGAGAACCTGCCGCAGGATTGCTGTGTCGAGGTGCCCGTGATCGTCGACCGCAACGGCCTGCGAGCCTGCCATGCCGGCACGCTGCCGCCGGAGCTCGCCGCCCATTGCGCGCCGCATGTCTTCGTCCAGGACCTCACCGTGCGCGCTGCCCTGGAAGGCGACCGGGACGCGGTCTACCGCGCCGCGGTGCTGGACCGCCATGCCGCGAGTGTCCTCTCGCTGCGCGAGATCCGCGCCATGGTCGACGACCTGATCGCGGCCCATGGTTCGGCCATGCCGGTCGGCATCCGTTCGACGGCACTCGCTGCCTGAGCGCGCCCAAGCAGGGCAGGCGGCCTGCCTGCCCGCAACGACAAGAACGATAAGGCCGCAAGGAGGGAACGATGAGTTGGCTGACCTTGGAGCATGTCCATAAGCGCTTCGGCGATCACCCGGTGATCCAGGATGTGAACCTGTCCGTGACCAACGGCGAGTTCGTGGTCTTCGTCGGTCCGTCTGGCTGCGGGAAATCCACCTTGCTGCGGATGATCGCCGGGCTCGAGGATATCAGCGACGGCACCTTGCGCATCGACGACGCGGTGATGAACGAGGTGCCGGCGGCGCAACGGGGCATCGCGATGGTGTTCCAGTCCTATGCGCTCTACCCGCATATGAATGTCTACAAGAACATGGCCTTCGCGCTCGAGACGGCGCGGATGACCAAGGCCKAGATCGATATGCGCGTGGCCCGTGCCGCGGCGATCCTGCAACTGGATCACTTGCTCGACCGCAAGCCCAAGGAGCTCTCGGGCGGRCAGCGCCAGCGCGTCGCCATCGGCCGCGCCATCGTGCGCGAACCCAAGATCTTCCTGTTCGACGAGCCGCTCTCCAATCTCGACGCGGAGCTGCGCGTGCAGATGCGCGTGGAAATCGCCAAGCTGCACCAGCAGCTCGGCAACACGATGATCTATGTCACGCATGACCAGGTCGAAGCCATGACGATGGCCGACAAGATCGTGGTTCTGCGCGCCGGAAAGGTCGAGCAGATCGGCTCGCCGCTGGAGCTCTACAACAACCCCGTCAACCGCTTCGTCGCGGGTTTCATCGGCAGCCCGAAGATGAACCTCCTGCAGGCCAGGATGCTGCCGGCGACAGGAGGAGAAGCGCGGGTGGCCCTGGCCGAGACCGTGTTGCCCCTGCCGCATCTGGCTGGCCAGGACGGCGCCGATTGCAGCCTGGGCCTGCGGCCCGAGCACCTGCGGCTCGGCGGCGCCGGCACGCGGATCGGCGAGGCGAAGGTCCAGCTCGTGGAGCAGCTCGGGGGCTCCTCGCTGATCTACGGCGTCCTCTCCGACGGCCAGCCGATCACCGTTCAGGTCGAGGGACAGCAGAAGCCGAAGCCCGGCGAGCGGGTGCCGCTGCATGTCGATATCGCACTGGCGCATCTGTTCCGGCCCGACGGCGCGCGCGTGACTGCGCAAACCGTCGCGCACAGCTGAGGCGGGCGGGATGTCGAGGATCCGCCTCGGACTCGTCGGGCTCGGCAAGATCGCGCACAGCCAGCATCTCGGCGCGATTGCGGCCACGCCCGGTTTCGAGCTGGTCGCGGCGGCGAGCCGGGAAGGCACGCTGCCTGGCTTGCCCGTCTTCACCTCGCTCAGCGCGATGCTGGCCTCGGATATCGATCTCGATGCCGTTGCCCTTTGCACACCGCCTCAAGGCCGRCATGCGCTGGCGGCAGAGGCGCTCGAAGCCGGAATGCACGTCCTGCTTGAAAAGCCGCCGGGTGCCAGCGTCAGCGAACTCGGCCCTCTCGTCGCAAAGGCGGAACGGAGCGGCCGGACGCTGTTCACCACCTGGCATTCGCGTTTTGCGCCCGCTGTCGCGCCGGCGCGCGCCCTTCTCGCGCAGCACCGGCCGCGCTCGGTCGAGATCATCTGGAAGGAGGATGTGCGCGTCTGGCATCCCGGGCAGGACTGGATCTTCGAGCCCGGCGGGCTCGGCGTCTTCGACCCCGGCATCAACGCCCTCTCGATTCTGACCACCATTCTGCCCGAGCCGGTCTTCGTGACCGGCGCCTCGCTATCCGTCCCGGCAAACCGCCAGGCGCCGATCGCCGCCGCGCTCGATCTCGCGGATGGTTCGGGGCTGCCGATCCACGCAGAATTCGACTTCCGCCAGGAGGGCGAACAGAGCTGGGACATCCATGTCGAGACTGAGGCCGGCCTTATCATGCTCTCCTCGGGCGGCAGGACGCTGAGCCATGACGGCCGCATATTGGTCGACGAGCCGGAGCGGGAATATGCGGAGATTTATCGCCGCTTCGAAGCGCTGATCGCGGAAGGCCGCAGCGATGTCGACCTCGCGCCGCTGGCGCTGGTCGGCGACGCATTCATGCTGGGGCGGCGTTTGACCGTCGAGCCCTTCGAGGGCTGACATTCCCCGGGGCGCTATCTGATCGTGCTCARTTCGCTCGCCGTCCTGCTTGGGCCACTGAAGAGCGCCCCGTAGCCACCTCCGTAAGCGGTGTCCTCGAAGTCGGTGTGGCGAGTGCGTGCGCAGCGATCACCTGCCGTGCCGCCTCGAACACCGCCTTCGCGTGCTCTGCCGCCGGCAGCCCTTGATTGGGCACCTCGACAGAGAGCGTCACGTCGGCCGGCAGTTCCGCCAGGAGGTCCTGCAAGGGCAGGGAGGCCTCGCCTGGAAGCCTGCGTCCCGCGCGCGCCTCCCTGATGATCTCGTCGAATGTCGTCGGGCGTTCGGCCACCGCGTCGCAGAGCTGCGCGCTCCTGATGAAATGCGACGGGATCGTTCTCAGGTCGATCGGAAGACCGCCGCCTCGCGAAAGATGAAGGGCATCGACCAGGACCCCGCCATTTGCCTTGTCGGCCTCCCCTACGATCGCTGCGGCGTCGTGAATGCTGGCGACACGGCGCCATGGCATGTTCTCGATGTCGACGCCCATGCCGAAGCGTGCCGCGACGTCGCACAGAGAGGCGAAGCTGGCGACGAGCCGTCTATGGTCGGGATCGTCGCCGCAGACGCTCAGGCGCCTGGCACCGAGTTCCGCCGCGCTTTCCAGCATCGGGATCAGCGCGTCCGCTGCGAAATTCGCGTCGATGACGACGAATTCGATATCGTAGACGCGCAGGCCGGTCTGGGTCAGCAGGGACCGTATCGACCGCATCTGAGCACTGCCGGGGCGGATCTCGTAGAAGGGCGCGCCAGGAAAGGCCGGATTCAGCCGAAGCCCTACCGCGGAGAAACCGACTTTCGCCGCGAGTGCGACGAAGTCGAGCGGCGGCACATCGATCGTCGTGAAATGCGCGATTCCAAGAGGCGGCTGACCTGATGGCGATGACACGGGACGCTCCATCGCTTCAGGGCTGCAACTGGCCGGCAAGGCGGGTGTGGAGGTTGGACCCGGTGCGCTGGATATGCTCGCGCAGCTTGGCGCAGGCATAGTCGGCGTCGCGGGCGACCGCGCCCTGGGCGATCTCGCTATGCTCGGCGGCGACGTTGCGGTCCCCGCCTTGGGCCACCAGGAAGATCCGTCGATAACGGTCGTTCAGGTTGTGCAGCATGACGCAGGCGTTCAGCAGCAGCGGCATCCCGCAACCGGCGAGGAGCATCATGTGGAAGTCGCGATGCGCGTGCTCCCAGGCTTCCAGTGTTGCCGGCTCACTGGCGATCCGCTCTATCCGGTTGAGACGGTGAAGGGCGCGCATCACGTCGCTTTCCCAGGCCAGGTCGCCTTTCGCGATGGCTGAGGAGAGCGCCAGGCTCTCGAACTCGACGCGCAGTTTCGTGATCTCGGCAAGGTTGGACAGCGAGACCGGCGCGACAGTGTATCCGCGGTTGTCGTGCAGTTCGACAAGCCCCACCGCAATCAGGCGGGCAAGCGCTTCGCGAAGGGGACTGAGCGAGACGTCGAGCTGCCGACGGACGGTATCGAGATTGATCTTGGTGCCGGGCGCCAGTTCCCCGGACAGGATCGCCTCGCGGAGGCGATTCACCAGAAGCGACGCCTTGGTGTTCTTTGCCGTCGCTGGAGTGCCTTTCGACGAAAACTCGGCGGGGGGCAGGTCGTCGACAGCGATGTTCATCGTCCCTCCCTTGAACCCGTCGGCGCGAGAGTCGAGGTGGTATGATAATCGATTATCTACGTCAACCGGGCGGYGATCGATACGCCGCGAGTAGATGGGCTGCTTCTCCAGATGTGGTGCAACTATCTCACAGATGGGCTTATTTCAGAAGGTTCTCGGGAATTACTGCGCTGGAAGGCCTCGCTCAGCGTGTGCGGAGCCGGCGCATGGCGTTCTTCATGCGGCTCTTGATTGACAGATAATCGATTTTACAGGAGTGGAGATCGCAGGGAGGACGCCATGATCATCGAGAGCCACCAGGATGTGACCCGCGATGCGCTGGCCGTGATGCAGCGCACGAAAGACCCGCGCCAGCGCGAGATCCTGACCTCGCTGGTCAGCCATCTCCACGCCTTTGTCCGTGATGTGCGGCTGAGCGAAGCGGAGTTCCGCGAGGCAACCGCGATCCTCAACGAGATCGGCAAGCTGGCCAGCGATAGCCATAACGAGATGGTGCTCATGGCGGGCTCGCTGGGTGTCTCGTCGCTCGTCTGCCTGCTCAACAACGGCGATGGCGGCAATACCGAAACGTCGCAGTCGCTGTTGGGACCATTCTGGCGCTTGAATGCTCCTCATGTCGAAAATGGCCGCACGATCATCCGCTCCGACACGCCGGGMGATCCGCTGCTCGTCACCGCACGTGTCCTGGACCAGCGCGGTGCACCGATCGTCGAAGCCGAGGTCGATGTCTGGCATGCGTCCCCCGTCGGGCTCTACGAGAACCAGGATCCCGAGCAGGCCGAGATGAACCTGCGCGGCAAATTCACCACCGACAGCGAAGGGCGCTTCTGGTTCTCGACGGTGAAGATGGTGGGCTACCCCATCCCCACCGACGGCGTGGTCGGCCGGCTGCTCGCCGTGCAGGACCGCCATCCCTATCGTCCGGCGCATCTGCATGCGCTGATCGTCAAACCCGGCTTCAAGGTGCTGATCTCGCAGGTCTACGACCCACGCGACCCGCATATCGATTCCGATGTGCAATTCGGCGTCACCAGGGCTCTTGTCGGCGACTTCATCCGCCATGACGAACCCCACCCATCCGACGCCATGGTGCCGGTCCCCTGGTATTCGCTCGACTACACCTACGTCATGGAGCCCGGCGAGACCGTGCTGCCGCGCCCGCCGATCAAGTGACCCGTTCGCGCGACCCGCGCCGCCAAGGAGTGTTCCGATGCTGACCGATACCGAACGCCAGCAGGCGGCCGATGCGTTGCTCCAGGCAGAGCGCACGCTGAAGCCGGTCCCGCAGCTCAGCAGGACCTATCCCGCGATCGAACTCGAGGACGCCTATCGCATCCAGGGCCTGTGGGCAGATGCGCGGATCGCGGGCGGAGCGAGAATGGTGGGCCACAAGATCGGCCTGACCTCGCGCGCCATGCAGATGGCCTCGAAGATCAGCGAGCCGGACTATGGCTGCATCCTTGACGATGCGCTCTTCAACGACGGTGCCCAGATCAAGGCGAGCCTCTTCATCAAGCCGAGGCTTGAAGTCGAACTCGCCTTCATCATGGGCGAGGATCTCGAAGGACCGGGAAAGCGCATCTATGACGTGATGCGCGCGACCGAAATGGTCGTGCCGGCGCTCGAGATCATCGATTACCGTACTGACGTTCCGCGCGCGATCACCGACACGATTGCCGATAATGCCGCTTTCGGCGCGATCGTGGTCGGCGGCCGACCGGTCCGTCCGATGGATGTCGACATCCGCTGGGTCGGCGCGACGCTGTCGAAGAACGGCATTATCGAGGAATCCGGGGTTTCGGCTGCCATCATGGGCCACCCGGCTGCCGGCATCGCCTGGCTGGTCAACAAGCTCCATGTCGTCGGCGCGGGGCTGAAGAGGGGGCAGATCGTCCTCGCCGGCTCCTTCACGCGGCCAGTCGACATCGCAGCCGGAGACGTCATACAGGTCGATTACGGCCCGCTCGGCGCCATCGGCGTCTCTTTCAACTAAGGTTGCACCTGAGGTTGCCATGGAACTGCCGACGAACACGTTCAAGCGCGCCCTGAGCGAGGGCCGGCATCAGCTCGGCCTCTGGTGCAGCCTGCCCGGCGCCTATGCGGCCGAGGCGGTCGCCGGCTCCGGCTTCGACTGGCTGCTGTTCGACACCGAGCATTCGCCGGGCGATCCGCTGACGGTCCTGGCCCAGTTGCAGGCCGTGGCTCCCTATCCGGTCTCGGCAGTGGTCCGCCCCGCGAGCAACGATGCGGTGCTGATCAAGCGGTTCCTCGATTTCGGCGCCCAGACCTTGCTGATCCCCTATGTCCAGAATGCGGAGGAGGCGAAGGCGGCGGTCGCGGCGATGCGTTATCCGCCAGCCGGCATTCGCGGCGTCTCCGGCGTGACGAGGGCAACGCGGTTCGGACGGGTCGCGAACTACGGCAAGCGGGCAGGGGAGGAGCTCTGCCTCCTGGTCCAGATCGAAACCCAGGACGCGCTCGACAATCTCGAGGCGATCGCGGCCGTCGATGGCGTCGATGGCGTGTTCATCGGCCCGGCCGATCTCGCAGCCAGCCTTGGCCATGTCGGCGAGCCCGGACATCCCAGGGTGACCGCACTCATCGAGAAGGCGGTCGGTCGCATTCGCGCTTGCGGCAAGCCCGCAGGCATCCTGACGCCCGACACTGCATTCGCGGCGCGCTGCATCGAGCTCGGCACGCTCTTCACGGCGGTCGGCGTCGATGCGGCCATGCTGGTCAAGGCGACGGAAGCCCTGGCAAGGCAGTTCAGGTCGTGATGGCTGGTCAGCATTCGGTGCTGGGATCGGAGGCGAAGATGCGATTGCTGGACCATGTCGGCCCGCCCCCGGAGGACCTGACAGAGCTTCTCGCACCGGGCGGGGTTCTGCGGGCTGCGATCAATCTGTCTAACTTCCTGCTGGTCTCCGACAGGACTCCCGATGGCGGGCCGGTTGGAGTGGCGCCTGACATGGCGCGTGCATTTGCCGATCTCCTGGGAGTGGAGCTGCGCTACGTCACCTATGAATCGCCAGGCCTGATTGCCGATGCCGCCGAGCGGGACGAATGGGACATCGCCCTGATCGGGGCTGAGCCGCAGCGCGCCGCGTTCATCAGCTTCACCCCCGCCTATACCGAGATCGAGGCGAGCTACCTTGTTCCGGACGGTTCGTCGCTGGAACGGATCGATGACGTGGACGCGTCGGGCCGGCGCATCGCCGTCACCGATCGGACGGCCTACGGGCTCTGGCTCGACCGCAACATCGCGCATGCGACGCTGGTCCGGACCAAGACCATCGCTGATGCAGCGTCAGTCTTCCTCGAGGGCAAACTCGATGCCCTTGCGGGCCTGCGCCCCAGATTGGTGACGGACCAGAAGGCGATCCCCGGAACCCGGATCCTGCCAGGCCGCTACATGGCCGTGCAGCAAGCCGTGGGAACACCGACCAGGAACGCCGCAGCGATCGACTATATCAAGCGCTTCGTGGCGACCGCGATTTCGTCCGGCTTGGTTTCGGGGTTGATCGACAAGCATGGGGTCGAGGGTCTCACGGTCGCCCGGGACCAGGGCTGATCCGCGACGGGAGCGCTCCGGGACGGCTGAGCCCCTCGCATCCGTGCGCGCGGTGCCGGACACGCTACCGCTCGCTGGATCATCGCACCGGATATCGTATCCGGTTCGATGACCTGACCATCTGTGATTGCATCGGCCATTCCGAAAACCGCAATCCACTTTTCGGGCCGATGCTTTAGCGCAAGGCGAAGTGCTGCATGATCTGTTCGGCCGCGCGATCCGGCGCAGTGATCTCCGTATCGATCGCGAGGCAGTTCTCCCGTGGAACCGGGGCTATGGTGTAGCGCGACAGGAATTCGKAGCGGCCCTTGACGGAACTCGTCTTGCGTCGCTGGACCCTGTCGGCATTGCCGACACGCTGTGCGGCCTCTCGTTCCGAGCAATGCAGGAACACGGGAAAGACAGAACCGCCATTGCGGACCACATCGTCTTCCAGCTGATCGAAGAACGGACGGTCCTCCAGCTCGGAATAGCAGAGGGTGACGATCAGACAGGAAATGTCGTTCTCGATCGCGGCCCGCAAGATGGATCCGCGAACCGTGTCTACCAGCTCCCAGAAGCCGGGAGCGCCAAAGTCGAAAATGGTTCGCGCGGCGTCGATGGCGGCATGATTGTCCAGCAGTCGCGCCGGCATCGCCGCAAGCAAGGCCTTGGCGACCGTCAACTTGCCGCTTGCCGGTGCCCCGTGAAGAAAGATCAGGTTCATGGCGGCCATGCTATGGCGGTTCGGGGAAACCGCACATTGGCCATTCGGCTCCCTACCCAATCCCCTCATCGGCATGGCGCTATGCGGCCTCAGGCCTGACCGCGGCCTTGATTTCCCCGCCGATTGCTGGCACCCGTCAGGCAGATCAGACGCGGATTTACAGATGTTCCTTCCCGCCCACGCCACGCGAATGCGCAGGCCCGACCAGCAGGAGATTGGCCGGAGGGGGTGAGCGCGTGCGTATCGCCGCGCGAGTGAGCGTCGGACCCAAGCCCTCCGGTTCTGCGGAGGGCTTTTTTGTTTCATCAGGTCTCGGCGCGTCACCCGTGGAATGACCCCAGGAGGGCATCATGGCGAACGCACTCATCACCAGCGCACTTCCCTATATCAACGGCATCAAGCATCTCGGCAATCTGGCAGGCTCGCTGCTCCCGGCCGACATCCACGCCCGTTACCGACGACAGATCGGCGACCAGGTTCTCTTCATCTGCGCGACCGACGAACATGGAACCCCGGCGGAACTGGCGGCGGCCGAAGCCAGGACCGACGTCGCAGCCTATTGCCATGCGCAGCATGAGATCCAGGCCGGGATCTATCGTCAGCTCGGCCTGTCCTTCGATCATTTCGGCCGCTCGTCCTCGCCGCGCAACCACGCGCTGACCCAGCATTTCTTCCAGTGCCTGGAGCAGAACGGCTTCATCGAGGAGCGGGTGCTCGAACAGGTCTATTCGCCCGCGGACAGGCGCTTCCTCCCGGACCGCTACATCATCGGCACCTGCCCGCATTGCCGTTTCGAAGCCGCGCGGGGCGACCAATGCGAAAGCTGCACCCGTCCGCTCGATCCCGTCGACCTGGTCGCTCCGCGCTCGGCCCTCTCGGGCAGCACTGATCTCGAGGTCAGGCCGAGCCGGCACCTGTTCCTGCGCCAGTCGGCCCTGGTCGGCGAGCTGGAGGCGTGGATCGCAAGCCGGTCCGGATGGCCGCCGCTCGTCACCTCGATCGCGCGCAAATGGCTCAGCGAAGGCATTCAGGACAGGTGCATCACACGGGATCTGTCCTGGGGCGTCCCGGTGCCGAAACCCGGCTTCGAGGGCAAGGTCTTCTATGTCTGGTTCGATGCGCCCATCGCCTATATCGCCGCCACGCAGGAATGGGCCGATCTCGACCCGGAACGGCGCGACTGGCGGCGCTGGTGGTGGAAGGTCGGAGATGTCGACGCCATCCAGTTCCTCGGCAAGGACAATGTGCCCTTCCACGCCGTCAGCTTCCCCTGCACGCTGCTGGGTTCCGGCGAGCCCTGGAAGAGCGTCGATGTGATCAAGGGCGTCAACTGGCTCACCTATGAAGGCGGTAAGTTCTCGACCAGCCAGCGCAGGGGCGTGTTCCTCGACCAGGCGCTGGCGTTGCTGCCGGCCGACTACTGGCGCTGGTGGCTGGCCGCGAACGCGCCTGAGAACCATGACACCGACTTCAGTTTCGCGCGCTTCGCGGCCGACGTGAATTCCGACCTGGCCGACACGTTCGGCAATCTCGTCAATCGCGTGCTGAAACTCGTCACGGCCCACCATCAGGGGATCGTCCCGGCGAACGGCGCTCCCGGCTCCGCCGAGCTGGCTCTGTCGGATGAACTTGCGGGACATCTGCATGCGCTTCGCACGCATCATGACCGGCGTGCGCTGCGCAAGGCGGCCGAACAGGTCCGCGCGATCTGGCGGCTCGCCAACGGCTATCTCGCGCGGGAGGCGCCCTGGTCGGCCCGCGCCGCCGATCCGGAGCGGAGCGCCGTGGTGATCAGAACGAGCGTGAACCTCCTTGCGACCGCCGCCGACATCGCCTGGCCGTTCATTCCCGAAAGCGCCAGCCGCGTCCTCGCTGCGCTGGGGCGTGCCGACCAACCCACGACTTGGCCCGATGCCGGCGATATCCTGGCCGACCACCATGGCGGACGGCCGCTCGCGTCGCTGCCGCCTCTCTTCGTCAAGCTCTCGCAGGACTGGGTCGCGCAGAACCGGGCACGGTTCGCTGGCCGCTGACCTCGTCGAGGAGGGCGCCCGATCGGCGGGGCTGCGAGTACGGCATGGCCGCGAACTGGCTGCGAGCCTCTCCGCCGGTCCGTTGATGAGCCTGCGCCGCGTGTTGATCTTGCCCGCCCCATCGCGACGAGGCGGGCGAGATCATGCCAGAGGCTGACGGCCCCAGAGCCGACGGGCGAAGGGCGCTCTCTGCCGGCGCGGCGCTTCACCCGTGGGCGGAAACCTCCCCTGTGATGCGCTGCGCCAGGAGCTTGTCGATCCGCCTGCCGTCCATGTCGACGATTTCGAACCGCCAGCCTGCATAGTCGAAATGCTCGCCGATCTCGGGGAGGTGCTCGAGCCGGGCCAGGGCGAAACCGGCGATCGTGTGGAAATCCCCTTCCGCCGAGCGCAGTCGGAAGCCAAGCCGATTGAAGGYATCATGCGCCGGCATCATGCCGTCGATCAGCAGCGAACCATCGTCGCGTTCCACGATATCGGGTTCCTCGCCCTCGACATCGGGCAGGTCGCCGGCAATGGCTTCGAGGAGATCGGTCTGGGTGACGATGCCGTCGAGGCCGCCATATTCGTCGATGACGATTGCCAGGCGGACCGGAGCCTTCTTGAAGCGCTCGAGCACGCGGAAGATCGGCGTCGTCTCGTGCACGATGACGGGGTCGCAGATCACGGCCATGGGATCGAGCGCCTTGCCGTCCAGGACCTGGTCGAGAAGGTCCCGCTTCAGGATCATGCCCAGGGGCTCGTCGATGCCACCGCGCCCGACCAGCAACTGCTCATGGCGACATTCGCGTATGGTCCGCAGCATCTCGTCATGAGTGTCGTCGGCGTCGATCCAGGCGACGTCCCGGCGCGGTGTCATGATGTCGGCGATGCGCCGGTCGCCGATGCTGAGCACGCGCTCGACCAACTCCTGCTGCGCCGGCTGGAGGATTCCGGCCTCCTGGCTTGCCTGGACGAGGAGTTTCAATTCTTCCGGCGAATGCAGGGATTCCTCTCCCGTTCCCGGCCGCAGGCCGCACAGGCGCAGCACGAGATTGCCGAGGCCATTCAGCGAGATGATCGCCGGCCGCAGCAGGAACAGGAAGAGACCGAGTGGCCGCACGATCCAGAGCGCCGTTTCTTCGCTGCGCTGAAGGGCAAGGCTCTTGGGAGCGAGTTCGCCGAGAACGATGTGCAGGGCCGTGATGATGACGAAGGAGATCGCGACCGCGATCGCATGGGAGCTGGCCGTCGCCAGTGAGCCGGGCAGGCCGTTCAGGAGCGGCTCGATCAGGTGAGCCAGAGCGGGCTCTCCGATCCAGCCGAGCGCCAGCGAGGAGATGGTGATGCCAAGCTGCGTCGCGGCGAGGTTGGCGTCGAGATTGTCGACGGCGCGCTTGAGGGCGGCGGCATTCATGCGCCCCGCGGTGACAAGCTCGGAAACGCGGCTTCGGCGCACCGCGACCAGCGAAAACTCGGCCGCAACGAAGAAGCCGTTTGCGGCAACGAGAAGCAATACGGCAAGCACTCCGACCAGGTCGAACATGCTGCCATCGGTACTGGACATGGACTCCGTTCCGGCTGCAGAAGCAGCCATGCGTTGTTGATGGTGGAACCAGCCATAGCATAGCGGGGCGCGCGCTGTATGCGGGGTCTAGTCGCTTGCGCGGAGATCAAAGCTCGTCGATCGCTCATCGAAGCGAAGGTGAAGCGCCTGTCATCCTTGCCAATAGTGGGCGATATGCCATTCTCATCCGATAACATCTGGGGAATTGGCCGTGAAATACAGGTCGATGGGCGTCGGCGATCCTGCGCCGTGGTTCGAGCAGCGTTCCACAAGCAACCCGGCCTATAAATTCTCCAGCGCAGCCGGGCGCTATATTGTCCTGTGCTTCTTCGGTTCCGCCGCGCGCGCAAGCACGGTATCCGCGCTCAAGATCCTGTCCGAGCAGCGCGACCTCTTCGACGACGACAAGATCGCCTTCTTCGGCGTCAGCAACGACCCCGATGACGAGCTCAAGCAGCGCGTCAGGCAGCGCATGCCCGGCATCCGCTATTTCTGGGATTTCGATCTSCTGATCAGCAAGGAGTTTGGCGTCGCGCCCATCGAGGCCGAGCCAGGCACGGATACGCCCCTGCGTCGCGCCTGGTATGTGCTCGATCCGACGCTGCGCGTCATGGCGGTCTTTCCCCTCACCCGCGAGGGCGGCGAGCGCCATGAGGTTGCGGCGTTCCTCGCCGCGCTTCCACCGGTCGACGCGTTCCCGGGCTTCCAGGTGCATGCGCCCGTCCTGGTATTGCCCAATGTCTTCGAGCCGGATTTCTGCCGGCAGCTGATCGCCCTGCACGAGGCCGAAGGCGGCAATGAATCCGGCTTCATGCGCGAGAAGGACGGGAAGACCGTCCTGATCTCCGACCATGCCCACAAGCGCCGCTCCGACGTCCTCATCGGCGACACGGAGCTGATCGGGGTCATTCAGGGCAAGATCGGCAAGCGCATCGTTCCCGAGATCAGGAAGGTCCACCAGTTCACGGTGACCCGCATGGAGCGCTATCTCGTGGGCTGTTACGATGCGCAGACCGGCGGGCATTTCGGCGCGCATCGGGACAACACGACCAAGGGCACGGCGCATCGCCGCTTTGCCGTCTCCATCAACCTGAACGCCGATTTCGAGGGCGGCGAGGTCAGCTTTCCCGAATATGGCGCGCGCAGCTTCAAGCCGCCGCCCGGCGGCGCCGTCGTCTTCTCCTGCTCGCTGCTTCATGCCGTCTCGCAGGTGACGCGGGGCAAGCGCTTCGCCTTCCTGCCATTCCTCTATGACGATGCTGCAGCCAGGCTGCGGGAGGACAATCAGGTGTTCATGGAGGCCGGAGGCAGTTATCTCGCCGGGACGAGCTAAGGCATCGGCCCGAAAGCGTAGATTGCGGTTGGGAAAGCCGATGCAATCACGGAAGTCGCAGACCATAGACCCGATACGATATCGGGTCCTATGATCCCAGGCGCAGCGCCCCGCCACGACCGGTGAATTCGGCCGGCCATCAGGCCAGGCCGCAGCCCTGGCCGGCGGCCTATCTGTCTGCGGCTACAGGCTCTTAAGGTTGCATGGCATATGATGCGTGATCGCGCGGCTGCATTAACGCGCGGCCTGCAGAACGGGGCGAGTGTGTCAGGGACAGCATGACGGTCGGCATCGCAGAGACAGGAACCAGCGCGGCCGMCTCCGCGTCAGGCGTCCCGGCCGACGATGCACGGCTCGTTGCCGCGCTGCTCAGCGGCTTTGGCCTGTTCATCATGATCCTGACCTTGCAGCCCTTTGCCGGTGTGCCCGACAGCACGGAGACCGGGGCCTCGACCGGCAATGTCGTCAACCAGATCGGCTATGTCAGCCTCGCCATCGTCTATCTCGGGGCGATGCTGCGGCTGAGCGAGCGGGCAGCTCTCGCACAGCTGCGCAACAGCACGTGGATCATCGTCCTGCTGGTTGCCGCCTTGTCCACCACGCGCGCACCGGACCCGGAAGCCGCGTTGCGCGGATTGCTGCTGACCGCGTTCGCCATGGTCGTCGTGGTCGGTGTCCTGCTCCTGCCCAGGACGGAGCGGGACTTCGCCAGCGCTGCGGCCAATGCCACGCTCGCCGTGCTCCTGCTGGTCTATGCCGTCATCCTGCTTGCCCCGCATCTGGCGATCCATGGCTCTGAGGGCGTCGAGGGCGGCCATGCCGGCGACTGGCGCGGCCATCTCTCGCACAAGAACTTCGCTGCGCCGGTGTTCTCGATCCTCATCATGTTCGGCATCTATTGCTGGCGCATGGGGTTCAAACTGCGCGGCCTGCTGATCATCGGTCTCGGTGCGATCTTCGTGCTGAACAGCGGTTCGAAGACGACGATGGGCTTCCTGCCGGTGGCGGTCGGCCTCGTTCTGCTCGGCCGCGCCATGGCCGGGCCTCGCCTGATGCTGTTGACCCATGCCGTGCTGGTGCTGCTGGTCGCCGCGCTCACGGTCGGCACCGTGTTGTCGCCGACATTGCTCAGGATCTCGTCTGCCCTGATCTCAGACCCCACCTTCACCGGCCGCGACGAGATCTGGCGCTTTGCCAGCGTCCATATCGGCGAGAAGCCCTGGTTCGGCTATGGCTATTTCGGCTTCTGGCAGACGCCCGTGGTCTCGACGCTGGAGGAGAATTTCGAGGCGAGCTGGGACGTTCGCGGCATCGGGTCCGCCCATAACAGCTATCTCGATGCGATGGTGATGTTCGGAATTCCGGGCGCGATCGTGATGGCCTGGTGCCTGATGATCCTGCCTCTCAGGAACTATCTCCGCGCCGACCGGGTCGCGGCGAGTCGGAACCTGGCCGACCTCTTCCTGATGATCGTCATCTTCATGACCTATGTCGGCATGCTGGAATCGTTCTTCCTCAATCGCGCCGACCCGCTCTGGATGCTGTTTGCCCTGGCCGTGTCCGGCCTCGAATTTGCCGCCCGCATGGCGACCAGGCGGGTCTGAGGGCGGCCTTCCGCATTTCAGTGCCCGCGCCGTCACGCGCATGGTCGGCGCCAACTGGGTTGCGCCGCAGCGAAAACTGCGACAGAGCTGGGTTCACTAGTCAGGACCCGGTGAAATCCCGGGTGGCTCTTCCGGCCGCCGATCCGCCGGACAACGCAACGACGGAACGATGAACGCCCCGGCCCGRTCCGGAGCTGTCCGTATGTGCGCGCCTCGCCTGCCTGTTGCTCGCGGCGGGGCCATGAAGGCTTCACTCTCCCCATGGCAATCTCTCATCTGCGCAGCGAATGGGCGCCCAACGTCACGCGCGAAATCCTGGCCGGCACGGTCGTCGCGCTGGCCCTGATCCCTGAGGCGATCGCATTCTCGATCATCGCCGGGGTCGATCCCAAGGTCGGGCTCTACGCCTCCTTCTGCATCGCCGTCGTCACCGCCATCGCGGGCGGGCGGCCGGCGATGATTTCGGCCGCCACCGGCGCCATGGCGCTCGTCATGATCACGCTCGTCAGGGAACACGGGCTTGGCTACCTGTTCGCCGCGACGGTCCTGACGGGCATCTTTCAGATCGTGGCCGGCATCCTCAGGCTCGGCAACCTGATGCGGTTCGTCTCGCGCTCCGTCGTCACCGGTTTCGTCAACGCGCTCGCGATCCTGATCTTCATGGCGCAGATGCCGGAACTGCTCGGACGCGGACCCGTCGTCTACGCCATGACCGCCGCCGGGCTCGCCATCATCTATCTGCTGCCACGGCTTACCAAGGCGGTGYCGTCGCCGCTGGTCGCCATCGTCCTGCTCACCGCGGTGTCGCTGTCTTTCGGCCTCGATATCCGCACGGTCGGCGACATGGGCGCGCTGCCCGGCGAATTGCCCGCCTTCGCTATCCCGCAGGTGCCGTTCTCCCTCGAGACGCTCAGGATCATCACGCCCTATGCGTTGACGCTGGCCATGGTTGGACTCCTGGAAAGCCTGATGACCGCGGCGATTCTCGACGAGATGACCGACACCACGTCGGACAAGAACCGGGAATGCGCCGGCCAGGGCGCAGCCAACATCGTCGCCGGGTTCTTCGGTGGCATGGCCGGCTGCGCGATGATCGGCCAATCCGTGATCAATGTCTCGTCGGGSGGCCGCGGCCGCCTCTCGAGCCTGTGGGCGGGCAGCTTCCTGCTGTTCCTGATCGTCGTGCTCGGCCCCTCTGTCGCCCGGATCCCGATGGCGGCGCTGGTCGCCGTCATGATCATGGTCTCGATCAACACCTTCCAGTGGCGCTCGTTGCAGACCTTGCTGATCCACCCGAAGAGCTCCAGCGTCGTGATGCTGGGCACGGTCGCGGTGGTGGTCGCAACGCATGATCTGGCGAAGGGCGTGCTGTTCGGCGTCATCCTCAGCGGGCTGTTCTTCGCCCACAAGGTCACGCGCTTCTTCGCGGTTAGATCCGAGCGCGAGGGTGACACGCGCGTCTACCGCGTCACCGGGCAGATCTTCTTCGCGACCGCCGAAGCCTTCCATGCGGCCTTCGATTTCCGCGAGGAGGAGGTGAAGCAGGTCGTGATCGATCTTGGCGCAGCCCATTTCTGGGACATCACCGCGATCAACGCGCTGGACCGCGTGGTGCTCAAGTTCCGGAACCGGGGCATCGCCATCGAGACGATCGGCGTCAACCAGGCGACCGCGGCGATGATCGAGCGCCTCGCCGTCCACGACAAGGCAGACGGAGCGCTCGCATCGGGCCATTGAAACGGGGGCGCCGGCCGCGGCGATGTCAGTCGCAGCCTGGTTCTGCGCCCGTCGCGTGGGCCTGACTGGTTTCGCTTTGCTCCCGCGCGCGCCGTGTTGACTTAGATAGCGCTGACCGGAACCGCCTCGGCAGCAATCTTCCTCTCGCTGTAGCGCGTGGTGAGATAGGCGKAGCGGTCGCGCGTCAGCAGCGTGAAGCGGACGAGTTCCTCCATCACGTCGACGACGCGGTCGTAATAGGCGGAGGGCTTCATGCGGCCCACCTCGTCGAACTCCTGAAAGGCCTTTGCGACGGAGGACTGGTTCGGGATGGTCACCATTCGCATCCAGCGCCCCAGCACGCGCAATGTGTTGACGGCGTTGAACGACTGCGAGCCACCCGAGACCTGCATCACCGCCAGCGTTCGGCCCTGGGTCGGGCGCATCGAGCCAAGCTCCAGCGGTATCCAGTCGATCTGGTTCTTGAATACGCCGGTGATCGTGCCGTGACGCTCCGGGCTGCACCAGACCTGCCCCTCCGACCATAGCGCCAGATCCCGCAACTCCTGAACCTTCGGGTGGTCCGGCAGGACGCTGTCGGCCATTGGCAGGCCGGCAGGGTCGAATACCCGCGTTTCGGCGCCGAGATGCTTGAGGATACGCTCTGCTTCGAGTGTCAGCAGCCGGCTGTAGGAGCGCGTCCGAAGTGAGCCGTAGAGCAGAAGGATGCGCGGTGGATGCGTGGCGCGCCGGGCGGGCTCGAGCTGGGTGAGATCGGGAGCGACCAGACGGTCGAGGTCGACATTCGGAAGATCGGTCATGACGTTGCCTTTGCAGGATTGCGCGGGCTTCCCCGCTCGTACCAGCCCCTGGAACGGTTCACGATCCAGACGACCGACAGCATGACCGGCACTTCGATCAGCACGCCGACCACCGTTGCGAGGGCGGCGCCGGAGTTGAAACCGAACAGGCTGATGGCGGCTGCAACCGCGAGCTCGAAGAAGTTCGAGGCTCCGATCAGGGCCGAGGGACCAGCGACGCAGTGTTTTTCGCCGGCCGCACGGTTGAGGAGATAGGCCAGTCCCGCATTGAAATAGACCTGGATCAGGATCGGGATGGCCAGGATCGCGATGATAGACGGCTGGGCCAGGATCTGCGCGCCCTGGAACCCGAACAGCATTACCAGGGTCGCAAGCAGGGCCACCAGCGACACAGGCGATAGGGCGGCGAGAAGGCGATGCAGCGCTTCGTCACCGCCGGAGGCGAGCAGGCTCCTGCGGATGAGCTGCGCGATAATGACGGGAACCAGGATGTAGAGCGCGACCGACAATGTCAGCGTGCCCCAGGGAACGGTGATGGCGGACAGGCCAAGCAACAGGCCGACGATCGGGGCGAAGGCGACGATCATGATCGCGTCGTTCAACGCGACCTGGCTCAAGGTGAAATGCGGTTCTCCCTTGATCAGGTTGGACCAGACGAAGACCATTGCCGTGCAAGGCGCCGCCGCCAGGATGATCAGACCGGCGATATAGGAATCGACCTGGTCGGCGGGCAGGTGAGGGCGAAACAGCCAGCCGATGAAGAACCAGCCCAACAGGGCCATCGAAAACGGCTTCACGGCCCAGTTCACGAAGAGTGTGACGCCGATCCCACGCCAGTGCTGGCCGACCTGGCGCAAGGCGGCGAAGTCGATCTTCAGCAGCATCGGGATGACCATCAGCCAGATCAGGACTGCCATCGGCAGGTTGACCCTCGCGATCTCGGCGCTGCCGATCGTTTGAAAGGCGCTCGGGAACAGCTGGCCGAGCGCGACGCCGGCAAGAATGCACAGAGCCACCCACAGCGTCAGGTAGCGTTCGAACGTGGACATGCGATTTTCCCAAGGCATCGGCCCGAAAAGTGGATTGCGGTTTTCGGGGCAAAGCCGATGCGAACACAGAAAGCATCGGCCCGAAAAGTGGATTGCGGTTTTCGGGGCAAAGCCGATGCGAACACAGAGAGTTAGATCATCGGGCCGGATGCGATATCTCGGCCGATGATCTCACCGCTCGCGATGCGGCGGCCGGCCTCATCGACGATGCGCTCGCCGTCCTCCTTGACGAACGGACCGCGCTGCGGCGGCAGCAGGTCAATCACCTCTTCCGAGGGGCGGCACAGCCTCACGCCGTTCGGTGTCACCACGATCGGTCGATTGAGCAGGATCGGGTGCTTCTCGATTGCGTCGAGCAAGGCGTCGTCGCCCAGCGACGGATCTGCAAGGCCGAGTTCGGCGAATGGCGTCCCCTTCTCGCGCAGGACCTGCCGGAGCGTGAGACCCATCCGCGCGACCAGGTCCACGATCATCGCCCGGGACGGTGGCATCTTCAGGTAGTCGATGACGTGAGGTTCGACGCCGGCGTTCCTGATCAGGGCAAGCGTGTTCCGCGAGGTTCCGCAGTCGGGATTATGGTAGATGATGACGTCCATCGGCGGGGACCTTCGGTGGGCAGCAGGGAACGAGTTCGTCGATGAGCGGTTGGCACAGGTCTGCCCGCCCGCCGCAGCAATCCTTCAGCAGGAAGGCGATCACCGCGCGGAAACCGTCGAGATCGGCGCGATAGATGATCGAGCGGCTCTGCCGCTCGCCCGCGATCAGTCGTGCGCGCGACAGGATGGCGAGATGAGCCGACATCGTGTTCTGCGGAACATCCAGCAGCCGCGCGAGCTCGCCGGCGGGAACGCCTTCGGGCTCGCGGTTCACCAGAAGCTTGAAGGTGTCGAGGCGCGTGGGCTGTGCCAGTGCAGCCATGGCGAGAATGGTTTGTAAATTATCCATATATCCAAGTTAATGGATATTATAGATGTTGGCAAGGGCCTCCGTTTCCTTGAATGTCGCCCTCTGTGTTTCCGGCCGTGCCGAACGCGCGCCATGCGCAAGGAGGTGGGGCCGACGTCGCAACGGTCGCCGAACGCCAGGGGCTCGCCTCTTCCGCTGCCTCAGCTGCGCCGCGACAAAACGGTTCAGTCGCAGCCGGACCCTGCAGCCGTGGCGCGACCCGGCTCGGCTTCAGACGCTTCCTCGGCGTCGCCCATCGCTTCGGTGAGGGCGACAATCCGGCGGCGTGTCTTGAAGTTCCTTATCGAAGCGAAGGCTTTGGCCAGACGGATGCCGTCGCGGGTGGCGAGCAGGTCAGCGACCTCCGGGGAGGGGGCGTCCGGCACTGAATCTGCGGCTGGAGTCGAGATCGCCGGCGCCCCATCGAAAAAATGGGAAACGGGGACCTGAAAGATATTGGCGATATGCTGGAGCCGGCTCGCACTGATCCGGTTCACACCCTTCTCGTATTTCTGGATTTGCTGAAACGTGATCCCCAGCAACTCGGCAAGCTTCGTCTGGCTGTAGCCCGTCAGGCGGCGCATTCTTCGCAGGCGAATGCCGACATACTCATCGACCCGGTCTGGTTCCTTCACCTGTGCCGCCCCTGACTTTCAGACTATCGAAAAGGGACTATAGGCCCTTCAAGCCGTTCTTGTCCGCTCTGGCCGACAAAGTCAGCCGACCAACGTCGCACCAAATGATGCGAAGAAGGCGAGGCGCTCTTGCGCGGCCGGCGCGCGCCGGTTTCCCGATGCGGATCGCCCGGGCGGAGCATGCCTGGGTGATCGGACCGGATATCGTACCGGGTCCGATCATCTGACCGTTCCGTGTTCGCATCGGCTTTCCCGAAAGCCGCGATCCACTTGTCCTGCCGATGCCTTAGTCGGTGGTGCCGAGTGGCGCGCCGACGCCGATTCGTGAGGTGATCAGGTCATAATGTTCGACGCGCCGATGAGCGGCGAAGTTGAACATCGTCTCCTTGCCGAAGCGCGTGGCATCGAGATCGCAGGCATGGATCAAGAGCCCGTCCTCGTCATGGTCGAGTTCGCCGACGATCTTGCCGCTGGGATCGGCGATCAGCGTGCCGCCGAAGAGCGGGAAGCCGTCCTCGACGCCGGCCTTGGCGACCGCCACGACCCAGGTCGAGTTGTGATAGGCGCCGGCCTGCACCGACAGGCGGTGATGGAACAGGCGGTCGGCCAGCGTCTCGGTCTTGGAATGGCCGTTGGTGGTCGGCGTGTTATAACCGAGCACGACCATCTCGACGCCCTGCAGCCCCATGACGCGATAGGTCTCGGGCCAGCGCCGGTCGTTGCAGATCGCCATGCCGACCAGCCCGTTCTCGAAGCGCCAGACCGGGAAGCCGCGGTCGCCGGGCTCGAAATAGCGCTTCTCGAGATGCTGGTGCGCCCGGGTCGGGTCGCGTTCGGCATGGCCGGGCAAATGCACCTTGCGGTACTTGCCGATGATCTGGCCGGTCCTGTCGACCAGGATCGAGCTGTTGAAATGCCGTCCCTCCGGCGTCAGCTCGGCATAACCGAAGCTCATGGCGATGCCGAGCGCGCGCGCCGTGTCGAAGAGCGGCTGCGTGTCGGGGCCGGGCATCGCGGTTTCGAACCACTGGTCGGCCTCGACACGGTCCTCGCAATACCAGCGCGGGAAGAAGGTCGTCAGGGCGAGTTCCGGATAGATGACGAAATCGGCGCCGCGGGCCTTTGCCTGCTGCATCAGCGCGATCATCCGGCGCACGACCGATGCGCGATCATCGGCGCGGTGGATGGGACCGAGCTGAGCCGCTGCAACGGTAAGAAGGCGGGACATCGAAAGAGACTCCTTGGGCTGTGAAGGCCAGTTCAAACTGGCCGCAATCTAGCCGGGCGCCACCAAAACAAGTATATACCATTTCTCTACTGAACTATAAGGGGAGGTTATGTGCCATGGCGATGAATCTTCGGCAGATCGAGATGTTCCGCGCGGTCATGGTGACAGGCTCGATCAGCGGCGCGGCGCGCCTGCTCTCGGTCTCCCAGCCGGCGATCAGCCGGCTCCTGTCCTATACGGAGGATCGGCTCGGCCTGACGCTGTTCGAGCGCGTCAAGGGCCGCGTCCAGCCGACGCCCGAGGCGCGGCAGCTCTTCGCCGAGGCTGAGCTCGTCCATCAGGGCGTGACCCGGGTCAACGACATGGCGGAGGAGCTGCGCCGCGGCAGCGCGGGGTCGATCCGACTGCTGGCAAGCCCCAGCGTCGGCCACATGCTGGTGCCGAAGGCGATCGGCCGCTTCCGCCAGTCGCATCCCGATGTGCGCGTCGATTTCGAGATCCTCACGTTGGCCGAGCTGATCGCGCGCATCRCCAGCCATCGCGCCGATCTCGCCGTCACCTCCATGGCCGTCGAGGATCCGAGCGTAAAAGCCACGCAGATCGCCGAGGGACGCCTGCGCGTGATCTTCCCCGAAGGCCATCCGCTCGGCAGCAAGCGCGTGCTGAAGCCGGCCGATCTCGTGCCCTATCCGATGATCGGGTATGGCTCGCAGACGCCCTATGGCATGGTCGTCAATCGCGCTCTTGGCGCCACGCCAAAGCCCATCCGCTTCAACGCGCAGGTGCGCTTCACGCCGAATGCCTGCTCGCTGGTTCAGGCCGGCGGCGGCATCGCGATCGTCGACGACTTCGTGCTGGTCGACAACGCCTGGCCGAATATCCGCTCCCGCCCTCTGGTGCCGAAGACGACGACGCGGCCGCATCTGCTCTCCTCGCGGGTCGAGCCGCTGTCGCGCATCGCCCGCAGTTTCGTGCAGGGGCTGATGGAGCTGCTGCCGCTCGCGACCGACCCCGCCATGCCGGATTGAGCGGGGGCGGATGCAGCCGCCGCACGATGTGCGCTGCAGCATAACCATATATTATGTATCGCAGCGAAATTGGTATTTGATCTGATCGGCGTCCCCACTGTTTCTGTCCATAGGGGAACCAGGAAGGGCGACCACAATGTCGAAATTCACGTCGAGCACTCTCACAGCCATCTTCAGCGCGGCCGTCGCGTTGTCCGTACCGTCTGCCGCTCGTGCGGCCGAGAACGTGCATCTCATGCTCGACTGGATTCCGACCGGCGATTACGCGCCTTATTATGCCGGCATCGCGTCGGGCATCTATCAGCGCAATGGCATCGAGCTGCGGATCAGCAAGGGCAACGGCTCCGGCGACACGCTGAGCAAGGTGGCCGGCGGCGCGGCCGATATCGGCATGGCCGATATTTCCGCCCTGTTCACCGCGCGCCAGCGCAGCTCCGTGCCGCTGAAGATGATCGGCGCGGTCTACGCCCATTCCCCGCACTCGCTCTTCGTGCGCAAGGATTCCGGGATCACCACCTTCACCGGGCTCGAAGGCAAGAAGATCGGCATCACGCCGGGCAACAGCCACCGGCTCTACTTCCCGGCGGTCGCCGCGGCGGCAAAGACCGATCCCAACAAGATCGAGTGGGTGACCGTCGACGGCTCGGCCATGGGTCCGCTGCTGATCAGCGGCAAGGTCGACGCCATCCCGTCCTACTCGACCAATTTCTACTATCAGAACAAGCAGGCCCAGCGCGCTGGCAAGGAGCTCGCCTTCCTGCCCTTCGTCGAGGCGGGTTTCGCGATCTACTCGCTTGCCTTCCACACCACCGAGGCGAGCGCGAAGAACCGCCCGGAGATGCTGAAGAGCTTCATGAAGGCGACCACGGAATCCTGGGAGGCGGCGCGCGACAATCCGCAGGCCACCTGCGAGGCGCATGTGAAGGCGATCCCGCAGGTCGATCTCGATGATTGCCTCGGCAGCCTGAAGGCGACGCTGGGCTTCATCTTCACCGATCACGCCAAGGAGGCCGGGGTCGGCGGCATCACCACCGAGCGCCTGAACAAGACCTATGAGGTCGTTGCCCAGTCGCAGAATCTCGACCCCAAGCTCGATCCGGCGACCGCGGTCGACATGTCCTTCCTGCCGCCGAAGAAGTGACGAGAGCGGACAGGGCAGGGGACGCCGGAGAATAGACATGATTGAAATCAGCGGGGCCGGCCAGGTCTTTGGCTCGGTCGGCAATGGCGGCGTGCGCGCGCTCGACGGGATCGATCTCACGATCCGCGACCGCGAGATCGTCACGCTCGTCGGCCCCTCCGGCTGCGGCAAGTCCACCTTGCTGCGGCTCGTCTCCGGCCTGGTGCCGCCGACGGAGGGCAGCATCGCCATCAATGGGGAGCGCGTCAGCGCGCCGCGGCAGGACACGGGCATCGTCTTCCAGGCGCCGACCCTGCTGCCCTGGGCGACGATCATGGAGAACGTGATGTTCCCCTCCACGATCATGGGGCGTGCCGACGAGACGGCGCGCCGGCGGGCGAAGGACCTGCTGGCCGTCGCCGGCATCGCGGATTTCGCCGATCACCGGCCGCGCCAGCTTTCCGGCGGCATGCAGCAGCGCGCCGCGATCTGCCGGGCGCTGGTGCATGATCCCGACATCCTGCTGATGGACGAGCCCTTCGGCGCGCTCGATGCGTTGACCCGCGAGATCATGACGATCGAGCTGCTGCGGATCTGGGCGAATGCGCCCAAGACCATCATTTTCGTCACCCATTCCATTCCCGAAGCGGTGATCCTGGCGGACAGGGTCGTCGTGATGTCGCCCCGGCCCGGCCGGATCGCCGAGATCATCGATGTCGATCTGCCGCGCCCGCGCGATTTCGCCATGTCGGGCCACCCGGAATTCCAGCGCTGCGCCGGCCGCATCCGCGAACTGATCTTCGGCGAGCAGGGGACGCATTTCGATGTCGAACACTAAAGCCCTGCGCCTGCTCGGCGCGAGCCGCGAATTCCTGATCCCGCTCGTCGCGCTGGTCGTGCTGATGGCGATCTGGGAGGTGACCGTCCGGGTCTTCGCCATCCCCGAATACCTGTTGCCGGCGCCCTCGCGGATCTTCCAGGACACCGCGGCGATGGGCCCGGCGCTGGGCGAGCATACGCTGGCGACGCTCAGGACCGTGCTGTTCGGCTTCCTGCTCTCGATCGCGGTCAGCTTCCCGCTCGCCGTGCTGATCTCCTCCTCGCGGCTGGCGGCGGATGCGATCTATCCGCTGCTCGTGCTGACCCAGTCGGTGCCGAAGGTCGCAATCGCGCCGATCCTGGTCGTGATGCTGGGTCCCAACGAGCTGCCGCGCGTCATCGTGACCTTCCTGGTCGCCTTCTTCCCGCTGGTGATCTCGATGACCACGGGTCTGCTGGCGGTGCCGCCGGAGCTGGTCGAGCTTGCCCGGTCCTGCCGCGCGAGCAAGCTGCAGGAGCTGCTGCGGGTGCGTCTGCCCTATTCGATCCCGTTCGTATTCTCCGGCCTGAAATCGGCGATCGCACTCTCCGTCGTCGGCGCCGTGGTCGGCGAGTTCGTCGCGGCGGAACGGGGCCTAGGCTATCTCATCACCTCCGCAACCGCGTTCTTCAAGGTTCCCGTCGCCTTCGGTGCCATGCTGATCCTGGCCCTGCTCGGCATCGTCCTGTTCCAGCTGATCGTCGTCGCCGAGCGGGTGTTCTTCCCCTGGGCAGCGGCCGAGCAGCGGCGCTGACCTGCGGCGCCGAGAAGGAGACCCCGCCATGACCGCAAGCCCGCTCCACACGATCATCCGCAACGCCCTCGTCCTCCTGCCGGAGCGCGTTCAGGCTGAACCGCTCGACCTGCTGCTCGAAGGCGACACGATCCGCGAGATCGGTCCGCGCGGCATGTCCGTCCCCGAGGGGGCGGCAGAGATCGACGCCACCGGCAAGCTCGTTCATCCCGGCCTCGTCAACGCCCATACCCACGGCCATGGCGCGCTCGCCAAGGCCATGGGGGACCGCTGGTCGCTCGAACTGCTCCTGGCCGCCGGCCCCTGGATCAGCGGCAACCGCAGCCTCGAGGACAAATATCTCAGCGCCGCACTCAACGGCGCCGAGATGGTGCTGAAGGGCACGACCGCCTGCTACGACCTGTTCTTCGAGGTGCCAGCGCCGTCGGTCGAGGGCATGTCGGCTGTCGCCCGGGCCTATCAGGATGTCGGCATGCGCGCGACGATCGCGCCGATGGTCGCCGACACCACGCTCTATGAGGCCATTCCCGGCCTCTACGACGCCTTGCCCGAGCCGCTGCGCGCCGAGGTCGACCGCTTCCGGATGCAGCCCTATGCYGAGACGCTGAAGGGCTTCGAGGCTTTCGTCACGCAGGCGCGCTTCGATACGGAACGGCTAAAGATCGCGCTCGCCCCGACGATCCCGCTGCATTGCTCGGATGGGTTCCTCGGCGCCTGTCGCGACTGTGCCCGCCGCTTCGGTCTCGGCCTGCACAGCCATGTCGCGGAATCGAAGATCCAGGCGCTCTCCGGCATGAAGCGCTATGGCCGCACATTGACTGCCCATCTCGACCAGCTCGGCCTGCTCGGCCCCGATTTCACGGTCGCCCATGGCGTCTGGCTCGATCCGGAGGACATGCGCATCCTCGCGGGCCATGGCGCCTCGGTCGCGCACAACCCGGCGAGCAATATGCGGCTGGGCAGTGGGCTTGCCGACGTGCGGGCGATGCTCGCGGCCGGCGTCAATGTGGCGATCGGCACGGACGGCTCGAACAGCGGCGACAACCAGAACATGTACGAGGCGACGCGCCTGGCCTCCTTCGTCTCGAAGGTGCGTGGACCCGATGTCCGGGAATGGCTGACCACGCCCGAGGCCCTGCATGCTGCAACCGAAGGCGGCGCCCGCGCGCTCGGCTTCCAGGGCCGCATCGGCCGGATCGAAGGCGGCTACAAGGCCGATCTCGTCTTCGTCGATCTCGGCCATATCAACTGGCTGCCGCATAACCGCACGGTGAACCAGATCGTCCATGTCGAAGACGGCACGGCGGTGCGCGACGTGATGATCGGCGGTCGCTTCGTCGTGAAGGAGGGGCGCCTGCTGACGCTCGACCTCGCGAAGCTGGCGCGCGAGGCGGAAGCGGCGCGCGAGCGGCTGGAAGCGGCGAACGCGCCCATGAAACTGCTGGCCGAGAAACTGCAGGATGCGGTCGCGAGCTTCTGCGTCGGCCTCGCCCGGCAGCCCTACCAGGTCGAGCGCTACGGCGCGCCGCTGCGCTGAGGCACGGCTCCGTTCGGCATTCGGCCGTCGAACGGAGATCCCCTTCGCGGACGCGACCGACCGGCCGGCTTCGCTGATGGCCGGTCGTCGGCGACGGCCTCACCAATATGCCCGGTAGACCGTGCGGGGATAATAGTGCGGGCCGTAATAAGCCCGGTTCCAGCCGTAATAGCGCGGGGCATAATAGACGGGCCGCGCATAGTAATAGCCCGGGCGATAATAGACCCGCGGGCCATAATAGGAATAGGCGGGATAGCCATATCCGTAGCCATAGGCCGGATAACCGTATCCATAGGCATAGGCGGGCGTCGTTGCTGCGGCGACCAGGCCTCCGAGCAGCGCCCCACCGACCAGCCCGGCAGCGACAGCGCCGCCGCCCCAGCCATAGTTGCGATAATACCCGCCGTGATAGCCCCAGCCGCCCCCGCGCCAATATTGCGCGTCGGCGGTTCCGACACTGCCGGTCATGATCAAAGCGGCAGTGGCGAGCGTTGCGAGTTTCCTCATGACACCCTCCCACCTTGCTGTGACGCAAGCGAGGCCAACCGACGCCGTGTCGCTTCCGCTATCCCCGGGCAGAAGTGCCGTCGTGGGCCGGTGCTTTCGCGCCAACCGTCTCCGATAACGCCGAATTTACACGCGTTTCCGGCGGGATGCAGCAGCCTTGATGCCGCGCGTTTGGGACAATACTCCGATGCGCGTCGGAGGAGGCGGACCTGATGACCGGCATAGGCTGTTGCCAGAGTTCTGGGCGCCAGCGCTCGGGCCCGCTTGGGCAGGGAAGAGTCTGAGGATTTGCTGCAGCTCTGAGGGGATGCTTGGGGTTGCAGACGTCGCGGCTCGACGCGCGTGCGGTCGTCTGCAACTGTTCCGCCATGGCTAGCGATCCCAAACACCTTGTCGCTGCAGGTTATGACGACGTTGCAGACGCATATCTCGAACGGTTCGGGGTATCTGCTGTTCGTCAGAAATGGCTCGGCCGTCTTATCGACAGCCTGCCAGCCGATGGCGGCCGGGTCCTCGATCTCGGATGCGGTGCGGGCATCCCCGTGGCGCGGGATCTTGCGGCATTGGGACATGCCGTCATCGGTGTCGACGCATCGGCACAACAGATCCTCAGGGCTCGAAAGCAGGTCCCGCTGGCGACGTTCATCCAGGCGGATATGTGCGACGTGGCGCTTGAAGCCGGTTCCTTCGACGCGGTTGGCGCCTTCTATTCGATCACGCATGTCCCCTCTGTCCAGCAAGGACCGTTGATCCTGAAGATCGCGAGATTGCTGAAGCCGGGCGGTGTCTTTGTCGGAAGCTTTGGAACAGGTGTTTCCGGCGAGTGGACCGGTGAATGGCTGGGAACCACGATGTTCTTCGGTCACAACGGCGAAGCGGAAACACTGAAATATCTATCCGATGGCGGATTGCTCGTCCGCAAATCGTCGATCGAACCGCAGGACAACGAGGAGGCCTCCTTTCTGTGGATCGAGGCCGCAAAGGAGACCTGACCGCTTTTGCTCAATCGGGTATTTGCGCCCGCGGCCCGGGAGGATCGCGGGAACCAATGAACGTCCGCCAGCATCTCTTGCAGAACTCGCGGGAGCATCGCGATTGCTGCCGATCGCCGCATGGACCCGGCTCGGAGCGCTGCTTTGCGTCTCCCGCCGGTCAGATGGCCAACGGGTTCACCGCGGCTCCGATCAATCGGACCAGCGAGAGAGCCGTCATCTCCGATGATTTCGGATTGGCGGCAAGGGCGCGGTTCTCGATTGCGATCTCGAGCCGGCCGAACGCCCCGCTCGCGGCAAGGCGATGGCTGTTTGCCTTCGCCCCGGGATCGGCGACGAGCTGGATGCGGGTCCGGTCGAGCCCGATGCCGGCCAGCGCGCTGATCACCGCGACATTGGCGTTCTGCGGGAACAGCGACGCCGCCTCGCGCGCGGTTCCGCAGAAGAAGGTCAAGGGCGCCGAAAGCGCGTCGAGCGACGCCATCGCCTCGGCCGCCGTGCCGCGCCAGGCCGCGGGCGGCTTGACGATGGTATGGGTGACCTCGTCCAGCGGAAGCGCCGCGGCCGCGGCCAAGGCATCGATCCCCCCGAGCGCGCCCGCCGGAATCAGGAGTCGGCTGCCATTGGTCTCGGCCACCTCCAGGAGCCTGCCGAGCAGCGCATCGTCGCAAAGGGCGCTGGTCGAGGCCACGGCGAAGGCCGGGGCGTGGCGCAGCGCTGCCGCGCCCCATCCGGCCACAGCCTCGCGCCCGGCGGCTTCGACGACGAGGTCGAGCCCGAGACCGGCGAGCTGCCCCGGATCCGTGATCGGCGCCGCGCCCGTCGGCAGGTCGGGCGCGCTCGACAGATCGCGAAGGCCGATGGCCGCGACAGTGACGCGGGAGCCCAGGCGCTGCGCCAGCAACCCGGCGACGCGGCGGCTGATCGCGCCCCAGCCGATCAGGGCGATCCGAAGAGGCTTGCGCGGGTGCGACATGGTCAAGCGGCCGCCGTGTTGCGAGCGAGTTCGAGCAGCTTGCCACCGTTCAGGCCGTCGAGGAGGCTGAAATGATGTCCCGCGCAAAGGACCGGCGGTCCGGCCCGCCAGGCGGTGGCAAGTGCGGCTGACTGGGCCTTGAAGGCATCGCTTTCCACTTCGCCAACGGCGAAGGCGAGGCGTGCGGAGGGGCAGGGCCGGCCGTGCAGGCTCAGGCGTTCGGCCCGGGCCAGGTCGTCGAGGCCAAGCAGGCGCCCGAGCGGGAGATGGCCGAGCGGTGTCAGGTCGAAGAGACCCGAGAGCAAGAGCCCGGAGGCAATGGGCGGGGCATCCGACGCAACCAGCGCCATGGCGGCGAGGTGGCCGCCGGCGGAATGCCCCGCGAGATGCAGCCGCGCGGCGTCGATGCCGAGCGCCTCGGCTTCCCCGACCAGGAAGTTCAGGGCAGCGACGATCTGCTCCGCGCTCCGCTCCAGCGGGGTCTCGGGCGCAAGCCCGTAATTCGGCATGGCGACGGCGAAGCCGGCCGCCAGCATGCCCTGTGCGAACTGCGCGTGCTGGACCTTGTCGGAGGCCTGCCAGTAGCCACCATGGACGAAGACCCAGAGCGGCGGGCGCGAGACGCCCCGTGGCAGGTAGAGGTCGAGCGTCTCGAAACGCCCCGGCCCATAGGCCAGGTCGCGGCCGCGGTGATGAGCGCGGAAGGCTTCGCCGTCGCGGCTCCATTGCCGGAACAGCGCCTTCATGTCGGCCTGCAGGCGCGGACTGTACTGGCGGGCGAGCTGCGGCAGCGTGTGGCCTTGAACGAGCCTCTCCGGTGGTGGTGTCGGCTCGGAGTGCCGCGCGCGGATCGCCAGGCCGGGCTCGGCCCTCGGCTGCAGCCGGATCGGCGGGCGGAAGCCGGCGAAGACCTCGCGATAGGCGAGCTCGACCTCATGGCGCGAGAGATGGAAGGCCGCCGGCTCGCCTGTCTCCCATGTCATCGAGAGCAGATGCTGCGGCCCGCAGCCGGCTGCGACCAGCCCGTCGAGGATCGTCGCGAGCGCATCGCGCAGCGCCTCGACCGGATCGGTCAGGGATGTCGTCGCGACTAGCTCTGCCGCGACCATGTCAGACGCCGACATAGCGATGTACCATTTCTGCCTGCGCCGCGAGATCGACGCTGCTGCCGGACCAGACGGTGCGGCCCCTTTCGAGGATGTAGTGGCGATCGGCGATGCGCTTGAGCACGTTGATGTTCTTGTCGATCAGCAGGATGGACTGGCCCTGCGCCTTGAGCACCTCGATGCAGGACCAGATCTCGGCGCGGATCACCGGCGCGAGACCCTCCGTCGCCTCGTCGAGGATCAGCAGCTTCGGATTGGTCATCAGCGCCCGGCCGACTGCGAGCATCTGCTGTTCGCCGCCTGACAGGGTCCGCGCCGATTGCCCGGCGCGCTCCTCAAGGCGCGGGAACAGGCGATAGACCCGTTCGAGCGTCCAGGGCTGTGCACGCTTCAGCCGGTTCGATGCGGTGGCGACGAGGTTTTCGCGCACGCTCAGCGTAGGGAAGACCTGCCGGCCTTCCGGCACCAGGCCGATGCCGCAGCGGGCGATCTTCTCCGGCGGACTGCCCGATACGGCGCGGCCCCCGAACCGGACTTCGCCGGCCTTCGGCGGGAGCAGGCCCATGATCGAGCGCACGGTGGTGGTCTTGCCCATGCCGTTGCGGCCGAGCAATGTCACGACCTCGCCCTCCGCGATGTCGAGCGCGACGTCGAAGAGGACCTGGCTGGCGCCATAGGCCGATTGCAGGTTGCGTACGCTCAGCATCAGGCGTCTCCCTCGCCGAGATAGGCGATGCGGACATCCGGGTTGTCGCGAATTTCGGCGGCCGTCCCGGTCGCGATCACGCGGCCATAGACAAGCACGGAGATCCGGTCCGCCAGCGCGAAGACCGCGTCCATGTCGTGTTCGACGAGCAGCAGGGTGACGCGCCCMTTCAGGGCCCGGAGCATCGCGACCATCTGTTCGCTCTCGGCATGGCCGAGGCCGGCCATTGGTTCGTCGAGCAGGAGAAGGCGCGGTTCGCAGGCGAGCGCCACCGCGAATTCGAGCTGTTTCTGCTCGCCATGGGAGAGATCGGCGACTCTCACCTCGGCGCGCGCCGCCAGGCCGGCCGCCGCCAGATGCTGCCGTGCCCTGGCGCGCAGCGCCTCGTCGCGGCGGGCATTGGCGAAGAAGTGAAAGCTGTGCCCTTCATGAGCCTGCACGGCCAGCGCGACATTGTCGAGCATGGTGTAGTCCGGCAGCAGATGGGTGATCTGGAAGGTGCGGGCGAGGCCGCGACGGACGCGCTGCGGCGTCGGCAGCCGGCCGATATCCTCGCCGTCCAGGCGGATCTCGCCCTCGTCATGGGAGAGCTCGCCGAAGAGCTGGGTGATCAGCGTGGTCTTGCCCGCGCCGTTCGGGCCGATCAGGGCGTGGACCTCGCCTTCGACCACGTCGAGATCGACCTTGTCGGTGGCTACGAGTCCGCCAAAGCACTTCTGCAGGTTGCGTACGGAAAGCAGGGGCTGCGTCAACTCCCGACCCTTCCGACGCGGTTGAAGAGCGCGCTGAGCCCGCCCTGCGTGAACAGGACGACGAACAGCAGGACAGGCCCGAGGATGAGCTGCCAGTGCTCGGTCCAGGCGGTGAGCACGGTTTCCAGGATGACGAGCGCAGCCGCGCCGAACAGCGGGCCAAGGACCGTGCCGACACCGCCGAGGATGACCATGATCATCAGCTCGCCCGACTTGGTCCAGTGCAGCATGTCGGGGCTGACGAAGCGCAGGTAATTGGCCATCAGCGCCCCGGCGAGCCCGGCCCCCATGCCGGAGACGACGAAGGCGGTGAGCTTGTAGGAATAGGGCGCGACGCCGATCGCCGCCATGCGGCGCTCGCTCTGCCGGATGCCGATCAGGACCATGCCGAAGCGTGATCCGACGATCCGCGAAAGCGCGCCGAAGACCAGCGCGGCCGCCGCCAGGCAGATGAAGTAGAACACCGTGTCGTTGCGGGTGTCGAGGTCGAGCAGGACATTGCGGCGGCGGATGATCAGCCCGTCATCGCCGCCATAGGCCTTGATCGAGACGAACAGGAAGAACAGCATCTGCGCGAAGGCGAGCRTGATCATGATGAACTGCACGCCGCTCGTGCGCAGGCAGAGCGCGCCGATGCAGAGGGCGAGGATGCCCGCGACAAGCATCGCGGCGGGAAGGGTGATCAGGAGCTGGTTCGTTCCCGGCAACAGGCCGAAGAGCAAGGTGTCGCCGACGAAGCTCTGGTAGAGGATGCCGACGACATAGCCGCCGATGCCGAAGAAGGCGGCATGGCCGAAGCTCACCATCCCGCCGAAGCCCAGGGCGAGATTGAGGCTGGCGGCGGCAATTGCGTAGATCAGCACGCGGGTCGCCAGGGGCACGAGCGAGGGCTGGCCGATGGCCTGCAGGACGAAGGGCAGGGCGCCGAGCGCCAGGCCAATCGCGGCAGCGGTCAGGAGCCGGCCACGGGCCGGCGCCCGGGMGATAGGACTGGTCATGATGTCATGCATGGGCGGGAAAGAGCCCCTTCGGGCGCATGAGCAGCACGATTGCCATCAGCAGGTAGATCCCCATCGAGGACAGGCCGCCGGCGAGCGCATCTGCCTCGGATGGATTCATGACCGAGCGCAGCAGGCCGGGGAGGAAGGCGCGCAGGCTGGTGTCGACGAGGCCGACGATCAGCGCGCCGAAGAAGGCGCCCCGGATCGAGCCCACGCCGCCGATCACCACGACCACGAAGGTCATGATCAGGATCTGCTCGCCCATGCCGACCTGGACGGCGAGGATCGGCCCCGCCATCAGCCCGGCAAGTCCGGCGAGCAAGGCGCCGAGCCCGAACACCGCCGTGTACAGCAGGCGAATGTCCACGCCGAGCGCCCTGACCAACTCGCGATGGGTCGCGCCGGCGCGCACCAGCATGCCGACGCGTGTGCGGTTGATTAGGAGATAGAGCCCGAAGGCCACCGCAAGGCCAACCGCGATGACCGCGATCCGGTAGACCGGATAGACCAGCCCCGGCAGCAATTCGACGGAGCCGTTCAGTTCAGGAGGCACCGAGACGAAGAGCGGCTGCCTGCCGAACAGGATCGTCACCGATTGGTTGAAGATGAGGATGAGCGCGAAGGTCGCGAGCACCTGATCGAGATGGTCGCGCGCATAGAGCCGGCGCAGGACCAGGAGTTCGACCGCCATGCCGGCCGCCGCCGCCGCCGCGAGCCCGGCTGGCACTGCGAGCAGCAGTGAGCCGGTGCTGGTCGCGACAAAGGCTCCGGCATAGGCCCCGATCATGTAGAGCGAGCCATGCGCCAGGTTGATCACGCCCATGATGCCGAAGATCAGTGTCAGCCCGGCGGCGAGCAGGAACAGCATCACGCCGAACTGCAGGCCGTTGAGCAGTTGTTCGAGGATCAGCGCCATGGGCGGTCCACCTGATCAGAGCTTGCACTGCGCCGCGTAGGCGTCGCCGTAATTCGTCAGGATCTTGCCGACGGTCTTGAGGACGAGCTTGCCATCGCTGTCCTTTTCGGCCCGCAGCCCATACCAATCCTGGATCGGATGCTGGTTCGGGCCGAACTTGAAAGCGCCGCGCACGGACTGGAAATCGGCCTTGGCGAGCGCCTTGCGCAGGGCCGGCACATCGGGTTTTCCAGCGGTGGCCTTGAGCGCGGAGGCGATGGCCAGCGCCGTGTCATAGCCCTGGCTCGCGTAATAGGTCGCCGGGCGGTTATAGGCCTTGGTCCAGGCCGCCATGAAGGCCTTGTTGGCCGGGTTGTCGAAGTCGGAATTCCAGTGGCTCGAGGCGTTCACGCCAAGCGCGGCATCGCCGACCGCGGCAAGCGTCACCGCATCGAGCGAGGGGGCTGCGACGACCATCGGAATCTTGCCGGTCAATCCCGCCTGCTGGTACTGGCGCAAGAATGCGATACCGAGGCCGCCGGGGTTGAACTGGTAGACGAAGTCGGGATTGGCGGCACGAATCTGCGCCATCTCCGCGGCGAAATCGGTCTGGTCGAGACGGGTATAGACCTCGCCCACGACCTCGCCCTTGAACATCCGCTTGAAGCCGGCGATGGCATCCTTGCCCGCCTGGTAGTTGGCGGCCAGGACGAAGGCCTTCTTATAGCCGAGATTGTTGGCGTTCTGGCCGGCGCTCTCGTGCAGGCTGTCGTTCTGCCAGGCGATGGCGAAGTAGTTCTCGTGGCATTCCTTGCCCGCGAGATTGGACGGCGCGGCGTTGGCGCTGACATAGAGCGCGCCGGAATCGACGATGTCGGGCACGGTGGCGCCGGCGACGTTCGAGAAGACGATGCCGGTCAGGATCTTGATCCCATCGGTCTTGAGCATGCGCTCCGCGATCTGCTTGCCCTGACCGGGCTTGAGAGCGTCATCCTCGACGACAAGCTCGACGGGAGCGCCGCCGAGCTTGCCGCCCTGCATCTCGATGGCGAGCTTGAAGCCATCGCGAATATCCTGGCCGAGATATCCGCCCGGTCCGGACAGGGTGGTGATCATGCCGATCTTGACGGGCTGCTGGGCGATGGCAGCTCCCGTCATCGAGGCGGAGGCCAGCAGGCCCAATAGCAATCTGCGAAATGTCATCGTGAGCTCCAGTTGCTTGCGTTCATGCCTCTGAGATTTTTGCTGCGCCTTATTCGTGCTGGCGCTTGCGTGGGAGGAACCCGCGGCGCGGCCGGGATTCGGCCGCGCCGCTGAATTCCTACAGGCAGACCCATCCGGCCGGCGGTTCCTTGCCGGGATGGAGCGTGCCGCAATGCGGGCAGGTGCGGGCCTGCTCGTTGTTGTAGAAGGCCTTGTAGAGCGGCGGCAGGTCGTCGACGATGCTGACCAGATCGACCTCGACGCGATGCACGAGCTTCGTGCAGTTGAAGCAGTACCATTCGAAGGCGTCGAGCCAGCCCTCGGGCCGCTTCGGCTCGATGACGAGGCCGATTGAGCCTTCCTGCGGGCGCTGCGGCGAATGGCGCACATGCGGCGGCAGCAGGAAGATCTCGCCCTCCCGGATCGTCACGTCGTAATGCTTCCCGTCATCCACGACCTTGAGCATCATGTCGCCCTTGAGCTGGTAGAAGAACTCCTCCACCGGATCGTCATGATAGTCGGTGCGCTGGTTGGGGCCGCCGACGACGGTGACCATCAGGTCGGAATCCGTCCAGATCTGCTGGTTGCCAACCGGAGGCTTCAGCAGATGCTGGTGCTCCTCGATCCATTTCGCGAAGTTGAAGGCCTTCAGCCGTCCTTCCGTCGCCATCGTTCCACCTCTCCCGTTTCGTCTGCCGGCGGCTCAGCCGGTCTTGGCCAATGATGCATCTGCGGCGTGCAGCTTCAGGCCGCAGGACTCGAAGGCGGCGCGCGTCGCAGCCTTCTCTGTCTCTGTCAGCTCCAGCAGCGGCGGCCTGACCCGGCCGCCGGCCTGGCCGAGCAGCTCCTGCCAGTATTTCTGATGGGCGTGCGGTTTCTCGGCGGGCCTTGTGCCACGCAGCGCCTCGCGGACCGGGTTCAGGCTGTCGCGCACGGCGCGCGCCTGCGCGGCGTCGCCACGGAAGGCGAGATCGGTATATTCGCGCATCCGCAGATCATGCGGCGTCTGGATCAGGCAGGGCGGCGAGGAGCAGAGATAGAGCTGCCAGCCGAGCTCGAGAATGTTGTCGAGCCATTCCTCCTCGGAGGCGCTGCTGACCAGGATGCGATCGCCGGCGAGCCTGGTAAGCTCGGCATACATCGGGCGCGGCACACTGTACTTGATCGCGACGACGTTCTCGATGTCGGCCAGCCGGTTGCAGAGCTGTGGCGAGAGCAGGTAGCCGCTGTCGGGATGGCTCCACAGCRCAATCCCGATATCGACCTTCTCGGCAATCGTCCGGTAGTATTCGTAGACCGTCTCCTCCTGCGCCTTGAAGAAATGCAGGACCGGGGCGTGGATGACGATGTAGTCGGCGCCGACCTTCTGCGCATGCCGGGCGAGATCGATCACCACATCCATGTTCTGGTCCGAACAGGACATGATCGTCGCGGCCCGGCCGGCCGCGGCCGCGACGGCGATCTCGAAGCTGAGCTTGCGCTCCTCGAGCGACATCGAGAAGAACTCGCCCTGCTTGCCGGCGATGAACAGGCCGTCGATGCCGAGCTGATCGGTCCAGTGCCGGATATTCGTGCTGAAGCCGTCCCGGTCGATCGCGAGATCGCGGGTGAACGGCGTCAGCGCGGCAGCCCAGATGCCTTTCATATTGGCGCGGGCATAGGCCTTTGCGTCTTTCTTTGAATATTTCATGCCGATGCTCCTGTTGCGGCCCCGCCGYCAGAGACCGCGTTCAGATGCTCATGCGGTGCGAGACGTTCTTGATGACGGTGTAATGCGATAGCCCCTCGGCCCCGCCCTCGCGGCCGTAGCCGCTGTCCTTCACGCCCCCGAACGGCGTCTCCGCGACGGAGGCCTCGAGGGTATTGATCGAGAGGTTGCCGGCCTCGATCCTTTCCGCCAGCCGGTCCGCATTGCTTGCGGCATGCGTGAACGCATAGGCGGCGAGCCCGAAGCGCAGGGCATTGGCCTTCTCGATCGCCTCGTCGAGGGACGAGACCGGGTTGATCAGCGCCAGCGGGCCGAACGGCTCCTCTCGCATGGCGCGCGCGTCATCGGGAACATCGGCTATGACGGTGACCGGGAAGAAGTAGCCGCGGTTGCCCAGCCGTTCGCCGCCGGCCAGCACGCGCCCTCCCTTGGCCCGTGCATCGGCGACCAGCGTCTCGAGCGCCTCGATGCGGCGGGAATTGGCGACGGGGCCCATCTCTGTCGACGGGTCCAGGCCATTGCCGATGGTCACCGCGCGGGCCTTCTCGGCGAAGGTCCGGGCGAAGGTGGCGTAGATGCTTTTGTGAACGAAGAAGCGTGTCGGAGAGGTGCAGACCTGTCCGGCATTGCGCGACTTGCGCTGCGCGGAGGCGATGGCGGCGGCCACCGGGTCGACGTCGTCGCAAACGATGACCGGGGCGTGGCCGCCAAGCTCCATGAGCACGGGCTTCATATGGCGCGCCGCCAGAGTCGTCAGGTGCTTGCCGACTGCGGTCGAACCGGTGAAGGCGATCAGGCGGGTCTGCTCCTGGGGAATGAGATAGTCGGACACCTCCGACGGAATGCCGAAGACGAGGTTGAGCACGCCGGCCGGCAGCCCGGCATCGTGAAAGGCCCGGGCAATATGGATGGCGCCGGCAGGCGTCTCCTCGGCAGCCTTGAGAATGATCGAGCAGCCGGCCGCCAACGCGCCGGCGATCTTCCGGGAGGGCTGGCTCATCGGGAAGTTCCACGGCGAGAAAGCCGCCACCATCCCGATCGGCTGATGCATGACGATGTATTTGATGCCGGGCTCGCTGGGGATGACGCGGCCATAGAGGCGCTGGCCCTCGGCGGCATCCCATTCGAAGAACTCGCAGCCCCGGATCACTTCCAGGCGGGCCTGTCCAATTGGCTTTCCGTGTTCCAGCGTGATCGAGAAGGCGATCTCTTCGATGCGCTCACGCATGAGGGCGGCGGCCTTGAGGATGATCTCGCCGCGCCGGCGCGGCGATGTCCGGCTCCAGATCATGAACCCGTCGGCCGACGCGGACAGTGCGGCGTCCAGATCCGACCGCGTCGCGAGCGGGACCATGCCGATGACGCTCTCGTCGACGGGGTTCAGGACCGGCTGCCCATTCGAGGCGCTCTTCCATGCGCCGCCGATATACATCTGAAGGTCAGGGTAGCAGTTCATCATGAGCCTCGAATGGACGGTGCCGGCGGGAGCACAGCGCTTGCGATCGACGAGCATCCGGCTTCGCTCCGCGAGGGGCACGATGGCCCGTGCGGCGCGCTGCCAGGCCCGTTGCCATCCTGCAGCGCGGGACGCTCCTTGACCTGAAGCCCTGCCATCCCCGGCCATCTCCAGGGCCGGGCCCGCCCGATGCGTGACCCCCGCCTTGACCAGGATCATCGATTGGGATGGGCTATACGGCAATTCTACATATTTGTATGAATTCAGATGATTTGCTTATGAGTGTCTGCCATGACCGTCTCGCTTCGACAGATCCAGGCCTTTCTCGCCGTGGCGGAATGCGGCACCTTCACCAAGGCTGCGGAACGGCTGCACATGGCTCAGCCCGCACTCTCGCAGCTCGTGCGTGAGCTGGAGCGGGAACTCGGCCTGCGCCTGTTCGACCGGACGACGCGACGCGTCGAATTGACCGAGGGCGGGCGCGAGTTCCAGGGCGCGTCGGCCAAGATCATGCACGACCTGGATCTGGCCGTGCGCAATGCCAATAATCTCGCAGAAAGACGGCGTGGCCGGATTGTCGTCGCCGCTCCCCCCTTGCTGGCGGCCGTCCTGCTGCCGATGGCCATCGTCGAGCTCGGTCAGCGCTATCCCGGCATCGAGGTCGCCATCATCGACGCGCGGACCGATGCGATCGTCGAGGAGGTCAGGCTTGGCCGGGCAGATTGCGGGCTGGGCACGTTCTCGGCGATCGAGGACGGCATCGAACGCATGCCGCTGGCGCGGGACAGTCTCATGCTGTTCTGTGCCCGGACGCATCCCTTCGCCACGCGCTCCTCGCTGCCATGGGCCGATCTGGCCGGGCAGCCTCTGATCACCCTGACCAGGGACAGCGGTATCAGGCTGCTGGTCGAGGTCGGCTATGAGACCGCGGAAGTGCCGTTGCGACCGCTCTACGCGGTCTCGCAGATCACCACGGCATTGGCGCTGGTCGAGGCCGGTCTCGGCATCGCGGTGCTCCCGACCTATGCGCTGGCCATGACCCCACATCGCCCGATCGCCGCCCGACCCCTGGTCGAGCCGACGATCGCACGCGACGTCGTCATGATCCGGCCCAGCGGCCGTTCGCCGTCGCCCGCCGTCCTGGCTTTCGAGAGCATTCTGCGCGGCTCGATCCGGCGACTGGGCGAACTGGACTGGAGCATGTCGAGCGAGGCGGGGATGTGACGGGCACGGAGCCTACGGCCGTCAGACGACGCAGACTCGCCCCACGGCCTGCAGCGCGGCTTCCGCTCGATCTCGACTGTGCTTCCTCCGAGCGCGGGCACCAGGCCGGGGGGAGATCCGCTAGCAGCTGGCCATGGCAGTCCGGCTGTCCGCGCCGAATGATCGCTCTGGGGAAAGCGGCCGACGAGGAAGGGCGACTATTCTCGGACGCTGCTCTCATCATCCGGCAGTATTCGCCGGGGCGGTCAGACCTGCCTCACGTGTGATACCTCAAAGCCTCGACGAGCAGCGCAAAGGCCGCCGATGGCTGGCGCCGGCTGGGGTAATACAGGTGGTAGCCGGAAAAGGGCGGGCACCAGTCCTCCAGCACGCGGACCAGGCTGCCCCGGGCAAGCTGCTCCGCCACATGGTCCTCCATCACGAAGCCGAGCCCGAAGCCGGCCTCGGCGGCGCGCGCGATCATACTGACATTGTTGAAGGCGAGCCGACCCTCCACCCGGACGCGGACTTCGCGTCCATCCCGCTCCAGCTCCCAGGCGTAGAGGCCGCCGCCGCTCAACAGGCGCAGGTTGATGCAGCTGTGCTCGGCGAGGTCATGCGGGGTCAGGGGAATGGAGCGGGTGGCGAGATAGCCGGGCGATCCGACCACCACCATGCGCAGATCCGGCCCGATCCGGACCGCTACCATGTCCTTGGCGAGCGCTTCGCCGAGCCGGACGCCGGCGTCGAAGCGCTCGGTGACGATGTCGGTCAGGCTGGAATCGATGCTGAGCTCGACATGGATGTCGGGGTAATGCGGCAGGAACCGCTCCAGAGCCGGCCAGAGCACGGTCGTCGCCGCGTGCTCCGAGGTCGTGATGCGGATCGTCCCGGCCGGCTTCTCGCGCAACTCGTTGAGGGAGGCCAGTTCCGAGCCGATGCTCTCCAGAGCCGGGCGCAGCGTGCCGAGCAGCCGCTCCCCGGCCGCGGTCGGCGCGACGCTGCGGGTGGTGCGGGTCAGCAGGCGCACGCCCAGCCTGGTCTCGAGCCGGCGGATCGTATGGCTCAGCGAGGATTGCGAGGTGCCGAGCTTGGCGGCCGCGCGCGTGAAACTCTGCTCCTCGGCGACCGTCAGGAAGGCATTGAGATCGACCAGTTCCTCGCGCCGCATTCATGAACTCCCGATATGGCTTCATGCGGTTTCTATCGCCTAATCCAATGAATGTCGCGCGGCTACAGTGCTTGGGAGGGGCGGGAGTCTGTCCGGCTCCAGGCACGAGGACGTGAGGAAACGTGGATGGACATCAAGCGAAGCGGGGCGCAGCCTTCTGCAAAGGGGCCGGCCGAGTATTTCACGGGCACKGTCAGGATCGATGCGCCCTTTGCCGGCGGCGCCGCCCTGAGCGGCGCGACCGTCACCTTCGAACCCGGAGCGCGGACGGCCTGGCACACCCATCCGCTCGGCCAGACCCTTCTGGTGCTCTCGGGGCTGGGCCGGGTGCAGCGCGAGGGCGGTCCGGTCGAGGAGATCCGGCCCGGCGACATCGTCTGGTTCGAACCGGGCGAGAAACACTGGCACGGCGCCGCGCCGGACTGCGCCATGGCGCATGTCGCCATTGCCGCGATGAAGGATGGTTCGGTGGTGACCTGGATGGAGAAGGTCGTGGACCAGGATTATCTCTGGCAGGTTCATCGCGGAGAGGTGCAGGGATGACGGATGATCGCAGCCCTGCGCAAAAGGCCTATGGCGATGTCGCTCCGGCCCTTGCCGGTTTGGGCGATCGCGTCCTGTTCGGCGAGGTCTGGGAGCGCCCCGGCCTGTCGAAGTGCGACCGCAGCCGGATCACCGTCGCGAGCCTGGTTGCGCTCAACCGCACGAACGAACCGCCCGGCCATGTCCGGCGCGCGCTCGACAATGGCGTGACGGCGGACGAGCTGACCGAGCTCGTCACCCATCTTGCCCTCTCAGCGGGCTGGCCGACCGCCAATTCCGCCATTCCTGTGCTGCGCCAGGCCCTCGATGAGGCCGGCGCTTCAACGACCATCAGGACGGGAGACCTGGCATGAAGACCATTGGCTATGCCGCCCGGTCGGCCGCTTCGCCGCTCGCCCCCTTCGATGTCACGCGGCGGGAGCTTCGGCCGAACGATGTTGCGATGGAGGTGCTCTATTGCGGCGTCTGCCACACCGATCTGCACCAGGCCCGCAACGACTGGGGCTGGAGCCAGTATCCCATGGTGCCGGGCCATGAGATCGTCGGCCGGGTGACCGCGGTCGGCCGCGATGTCCGCCGCTACAAGGCCGGCGATCATGTCGCCGTCGGCTGCATGGTCGATTCCTGCCAGGCCTGCGACCAGTGCCGCAAGGGGCTGGAACAGCTCTGCCGCAAGGGCAATGTCCAGACCTATAACGACAAGGAGCGCTTCTCCTGCGAGCCGGCCGAGCCGACCTATGGCGGCTATTCCAAGCACCTCGTGGTGCGCGAGGAGTTTGCGCTGCGCGTGCCCGACGGGCTCGATCTCGCCAAGGTCGCGCCGCTGCTCTGCGCTGGCATCACCACCTATTCGCCGCTGCGCACCTGGAATGTCGGACCGGGCAGCCGCRTCGGCGTGGTTGGTCTCGGCGGCCTCGGCCATATGGCGGTGAAGCTCGCGGCTGCGCTCGGCGCCGATGTCACGGTGATGAGCCGTACGGCAGACAAGCAGGCCGATGCGCTGGCGCTCGGCGCCGACCGGCTGCTGGTCTCCAGCGATGCCGAGGCCATGGCCAGGGCCGCAAACGGCTTTGACCTGATCATCGATACCGTTCCGGTCAGGCACGACATCAACCCCTATCTCTCGCTGCTCGATGTCGATGCGACGCTCGTCCTGGTCGGCCAGGTCGGGCCGCTCGCGGAGCCCTCGACCGTGCCGCTGCTGCTCGGCCGCCGGCGTATCGCCGGCTCGCCGATCGGCGGCATCGCCGAGACGCAGGAGATGCTGGATTTCTGCGCCAAGAAGGGGGTTCATCCCGATGTGGAGATGATCCGCATGGACGAGATCAACGACGCCTTCCTGCGGCTCGAGCGCGCCGATGTGCGCTACCGCTTCGTCATCGACATGGCCTCGCTGGTTCCAGCGCAGGCGGGGTAGGGCGCGCGGGTCGGATCAAGATCATGGCCGCGCCATCGCGCATGGTGGTGCCATTCCGAAGGGCGGTGCCATTCCGTGCGAGCGCCTTGGGGGAGCAAGCCATGAGACCCATCGTCATCTGCCACATGCTCTCGTCGCTGGACGGCAGCCTCCATCCGAGCCGCTTCACCTGGAGCCCCGATGGCAGCAAGGCCGAATGGTCCAGGCTCTATGAAGAGGTCCATGAGGGGCTCGAGCCCGACGCCTGGCTCGTCGGCCGGGTAACGATGGCCGAGATCAGCAAGGTCGGTCCGCACGCACCGGCCCAGGTCGGCCCGGTCGAGCGGCCCTGCCATTTCGCGGTCCGTGAAGCCGAGTGCTTTGCGATAGCGCTCGATCCATCCGGCAAACTCCACTTTGCCGGGCCGAAGATCGGCGGCGACCCTGTCGTGGTGCTGCTCGGCCCTGGGGTTGCAGACAGTCATCTCGCCGAACTCGCCGCGGACGGTGTCTCCTATATCGTCGCCGAAACCGCGAAGATCGATCTGGCCGCCATGCTGGATGTCCTCGGCCACGAGCTCGGCATCCACCGGCTGCTGCTCGAGGGCGGCGCCGGTATCAACGGCTCTTTCTTCGCCGCAAGCCTGGTCAACGAGCTGAGCCTGCTCCTCGTGCCCGCCCTCGACGGACGGGGCGGACATCAGGGTTTCGTCGAGGCCGGAGAAGACGGCCTCGACGGCGATGTGCAGCTCTCCTTCAAGAGCTGCGAACCGCTGGCGCATGGCATCCTGCATCTGCGCTACATCGTGGCGCCCCGCTGAGGCCCGGACGCTGCGCCAAGAAGGGTGTTCATCCCGATGTCGAGATGATCGGCATGGACGAGATCAACGACGCCTTCGAGCGGCTCGAGCGTAGCGATGTGCGCTGTCGCAGCGTCATCGACATGGCCTTGCTGGTCCAGCGGCAGGGGCGCAGGGACGCGTGCCCAGGATCATGGCCGCGTCATTCCACATGGCGCGGCCAGTCCTGGCGATGCAACCACTTGTGTCGCTCCGCCTTTGCGGTGCCGGCGTCAGCGCCCGACCGAGGGCAGCCGCGGCCTCGCAACCGATGCCGATCTGGGAGGCGAGGACGCGACGATCCGGTCCGATGCCTCGAGCGCAGCGATCACGCTGGGCTKAATGTAGCTCCGCAAGTCCTGTCGCCAGGTTTCGGTCATCTTGTCCCAATGAAACTGATGATGGTTTCGTACGGATTCATGCAATGCCCGGGCGGCCGCCTCGACGGCCGCCGCGACGCGTCTCTGGTCCATCTCATACCCCCTGCAACCCACCCCATGAGTATGGGCAGATCATCGCGGGGGCGGGAAGGTCCGGTCTATGAGGCGAAGGACACATTACGGTTATTCCGGCTCTCGTATCCTCCATTGCCAACGCGCGGCGATGCCGGGCAAGGCCGAGGTGCCGTCCCGATCGAAACCCGGTCATCCCATCCGAAGTCTCAGCCGACCTGCCACGGCGCAGACGCTCTCCCGCAAGCACTCCTTCTGGGTTAGGCTGGCATCTACCTGATCGGTCGCATCAGGAAGGGGAGCCGCCATGAGGCCAGCCTCCAGACTGTCATTCGGCGTGTGCGCTTTCGGCTTGGCTTTGAGCGTGACCGGAGCGGCATCCGCGCAGCCCGCCGTGCCGGCGCCTGTCGTCACCATCACCTACGAGGCGCCGAAGAACCCGGCGCATCAGCCCGTCCTCGATCTCCTGCGTGAAAAGCAGGCACTCGAGAAGGCGGCCGAATTCTACCGGCTTTTCCGGCTGCCGAGGCCATTGACCTCGACATCGCGCGGGGTCCCAAGCGGCCCGATTGGGTGAGTGAGAACGATGCTCTTGTCGGGCCGGTCATCGACCTGTTTCTTCACGAAGGCGGGCACGCGATCTTCGACTATCTCAAGATTCCGGTGCTGGGGAATGAGGAGGACGCCGCCGATTTCGTTGCGTCCTACATGGAGCTCAACCTTTACAAGGCTGATGCCTACGGCCTGATCGCCGGCATCGTCTATTGCTACCTCAACGAGGCGGGCGTCCACAGCTTCAAGAAGCTCAAGCGGATGCCGGGCGGCCCGGTCGACGGGCAGACATTCGCCGATGCTCACAGCACTCCGCTGCAGCGCATGTACAACGTGCTTTGCCTCGCCTATGGCTCCGACCCCGTCCGCTACAAGGCGCTGGTCGACAAGGGCGTGCTGCCGGCCGAACGCGCCAGTGGCTGCAAGGTCGAATATGAACAGGTCGACCACGCCTTCAAGACGCTGCTCGTCCCGCATCTTGACCAGGCGGCGCTGGCCCGGCTGTATCCGCAGGTGAATTCCGCCGCGCCGAAATAGAGTGTCTGTCTGCAGAAGGTGAAGCCCGGCTTGGCTCTCGGGACCCTATCATCGGGCTCACCAGGCGCGCGGCCTCGCGCACCCGTCGCCGAGACATCGAGGGATAGAATTCAGGCAAGCAGAGCAAAGCAGGCAAGTATTGTGAGAAGAGAACGGCCAGTTGAACCGGCCGTTCTCTGACATATTGGCTTGGGGCGTCAGCCCTTGGTGACGATGGGCGTTGCCGCTGGCGCGGGCGGGGGTGCTTTGCCCTTGCCGTAATAGGCGCATCCGCCGACGCCAGACAACGCCACTGAAATAGCCAGGATCAGGAGTGTTTTCATTGCGCAGCCCTCGTTGAGTAGGTCCCCACCCCGTCATCATAGTACAGATTGGCGACTAAATCCCGATGAATCCTCGCCTCGAAGTTTATCCCGGCGCAAACTGATGGTGTGATCGTTGCCCTGACCATCGCAGCGCCGGGGCAGCAGGGCGGCAAATCGCGGAGCCATGGTCGAACCCCTGCCAGCCCGGCCTTCCTGCTCCGCTTCCGGCCCATGATGGTTCGAGAATGTTTCGATTTTTTTAGCATTTACAAAGAGCGTTGACTAAGCAACCATTCGCTCGGCCTGGGGAGGTGAAGTACGGTACAGAGGTTCTGGGATCATGCCGGACCGCTCGGTTGCGATCGTCGACGACCACCCCTTGTTGATGGAGGGGATCGGAGCACTGCTCAAACGATGGGGCGGTTTCGCGCTCACCGCGACCGGGAACATCGCGGAGGATATCGTCTCGATCGTCAGGACGCACCGCCCCGGTGAGATGATCGTCGATCTCAATATGGTGGGGGATGTCTTCCAGGCGATTGCGGACGCGCTGAAGATCGCTCCCGAGACAAAGATCATCGTGTTCACAGCCTCGACAAGCCCCGATGATGCGATCAGGGCCCTGGATGCCGGAGCAAGGGGCTATGTCCTGAAAGGCAGCCCCGGCGAGGATCTGTTCCAGGCGCTTCAGGCCGCGCAGCACGGCGATGTCTATGTCACACCCGCCTTCGCGACCAAGGTGATCGGTGCCTTGCAGGACAAGGCGGTCGAACGCCAGAAGGCGATCAGCAACAGGCTCAGCGTCCGCGAGGAGCAGATCGTCAAATTGCTGCTGCTTGGGAAACGCAACAGCGAGATTGCCCGCGAGCTGTCGCTCAGCGACAAGACCATCAAGGGCTACATGACCAACCTGATGGCCAAGCTGAACGTGCGCAACCGCCTCGAGGTGGTGCTCGCCGCGCAAAGGCTCTATCCGCCGATGACCATCGCGACGGTCACAAGGCTCCACTCCTAAGGGAAGCCTGATCTCATCTGCTTGCCCGAGATGATGGCGCCGACGGCCTGGACGATGCGCCAGCCGATCATCGCTCCGGCGCTGCCCGCGAATGCGCAACCGGCCGAGCCGATGACGAAGAGCACGAGGCCGATCGCCACCGGCCGGCACCGGCCATAGCGGTCGCTGATCGGGCCCCAGAACAGCTGGCCGAGGCTGRAGCCGGTCAGGAAACCCGAGACCGTGAGCTCGATCAGCCCGGTATCGGCGCGAAGAGCGCGTGCGCCATCTCCGGCAAGGCGGGCAGATAGAGGTCGGTCGAGATCGACGCGAAACCCATCAGCACGCTGAGCACGCCGAGCACCCGCCAGGGCTGGCCGGCCGCATCAGGGCGCGACCGGGCGGCGGCGCAGGCCAGCGCCTTGGCTTCGATGTCGTTGCTCATGGGCCAGTTCCGTACGGTTGACCTGCCGGCGCTCAAAGGCCGGTGGTCGCGAGCAATTGCGCGGGATAGCGCTCGCCCTCGATCGCGATCGCCGCCGCAGCCTGCTCGATCTCGGCAAGATCGGCGGCGGTGAGCTCGACCGCGACGGCGCCAAGGTTCTCCTCGAGGCGATGAAGCTTGGTCGTTCCGGGGATCGGCACGATCCAGGGCTTCTGGGCGAGCAGCCAGGCGAGCGCGATCTGCGCCGGCTTCGCGCCCTTCTCGGTGGCGATGCGCTGGAGGAGATCGACCAAGGCCTGGTTCTTCGCCATGGCTTCGGGAGTGAAACGCGGCAGGATGCTGCGGAAATCGCCCTCGCCGAGCTTGGTGTCCTTGCTCATCGCGCCGGTGAGAAAACCCTTGCCGAGCGGGCTGTAGGGCACGAGGCCGATGCCCAGTTCCTCGCAGGTTCCCAGGATGCCATTGCTCTCGACGCCGCGCGTCCACAGCGAATACTCGTTCTGCAGGGCGGTGATCGGCTGCACGGCATGGGCGCGGCGTGCTGTCTTCGCGCCGGGTTCGGAGAGCCCGAAATGCCTGACCTTGCCGGCCGCGATCAGGTCCTTGACGGCGCCGGCGACATCCTCGATCGGCACGCCGGGGGTCGACACGGTGCTGGTAGAACAGGTCGATGACATCGACGCCGAGCCGCTTGAGGGAGGCATCCGCGACCGCCTTGATCTGCGCGGGCCGGCTGTTCAGGCCGGACTGCTTGCCCTMGACGAAGTTGAAGCCGAACTTGGTGGCGATCACCACCTGGTCACGGACCGGTCGTAGCGCTTCCCCGACCATCTCCTCATTGGTGTAGGGGCCATAGACTTCGGCCGTATCGAAGAAGGTGACGCCGCGCTCCACCGCCTGGCGGATCAGCGTGACGCCCTCCTGCCTGCTGAGCCTGTTGGCATAGCCGAAATCCAGCCCCATGCAGCCATAACCGAGGGCCGACACCGCTAGGCCATTCTGTCCAAGAAGACGTGACTTCATCGCCTGTTCTCCGGGGTTCAAAGGGCGTTCTCTCGCCGTGCTGCCGAAGATAGGGGAGGCGCCATCGATCAATTAGACGGCATAGACCGCATGAAGTCATATCCGTAGTTCATGAGTAAGCCTGAGCCGTGGCGTGCTAAACTGGCGCGTTCGTCACGCGCCGTACCTTTCGGGAGCGGCGAGTGCGCCGCTGGTGGAGGTCTGCTCCGGGGCGAAACTCAAACCCAGATGGCCGCTCCGGCAATCTGCTGGGAGTGGCAGCTGGATTCGACACGGCGTCTCGCTCGGTGCGATCATTGCCCGCAACCGGGAGGGAACCATGCACGGCGGTCCCCATGGCCAAGAGGCCTTCATCAACACGCTGGCAGCGTCGCTGGCCGGTGCCGCGAGCCTCGCCAGGAACGCCCTGGTCGAGATCGCCATTCTGGGCGGGCCGGAGCGTCTCGATGCCCTGGAGCAGCGGTTTCTGAACGACGCCAAGAACGCAACGATTGAAGGCGTCTCCATCGAAGAGGATGCTCGTCTGCTCAACGATATCGTCGCGACGGTCGGGATGATCTTTGCGCAGGCTCGGGAGGCCGTGGCCGAGCGCCTTGGCGATCAGCCGCGGCGAGGCGGCGAGGGGCCGAACCCCAATGGCGGGGAGCCTTAGGGCGCCGGCCCGAAAAGCGGATTGCGGCTTTTGCGGGCAGCCGATGCAGAGGCAGAAGGCTGTCGCCTGCCACTGATCCTCGATATCTCCGGGGGGCGGAAGGCGGCAAACCCAAAAATGCCCGTCACCGCTGGAAGAGGGGCGAACTTATGGCGACGCTGGAGGCAGAACGTCCCCCTCGGCGAGCGCGGCATTTCGGTAGCGAGGATCATTCGTGACTTCGAGTCCGACCCAAGACGGAAGATCGACATGCTGAGCGGCCTCGATCAGTTCGACCTCGGCGATCACAAGCCCTGCATGGCGGCCTGAGAACACATCCACGTCCCACGTCAACCCGCCATGCTCGACCCTGTATCGCGTCTTTTCGAGGGGTGGGCCGATGCACAGCGTCAGCAGCATCTCCTCGGCTTCCGCGACGGGGATTTCGTATTCGAACTCCGGGCGGGCCAGACCATGAGTCTCCCCCTTGATGGTGAGGAACGCCTCAGCGGCGGCACAGCGGATGCGGACGCTGGTTGTCCCCTTCGGCGTAAGATAGCCCTGGCGCAGGGGCTGCCCCGGGCCAGCTTTCTCCCGCCAATCGTCGGCGATGACGAGGAATTTGCGTTCAATCTCTGTGCCCATGTCCGGTTCGCTGTTGGGTCTCGTCTCACCAGCGATAACCTGATTGGCGTTCTCGGCATAACCCATAGGGGGAGCTCACCGCTTCACTCCGGACCCCGGATCGGCATCCCGGATTGGGTTTCGGCCGGCAGGCGTCGAAGGCCCTTTTCCGGTGCCGCCGCAATACTGGCCGTGCCTCCGCAGCAACAGCGAACGCTTTGCTCCGTCATCGTCCTCCCGGAGACAGAATTTTTCGCCGAGCAGCAGCGTTCTCGCATGCGCAGCTCCAGGAGAATGACGTTCGCCGTTTCGTTGTATTTCAGAAAGAACATTCTGTTTGACTAAAAGAACGATTCTTCGCCAGTATTTCGACGGCCGGTCGCGACATTCATCCCTGGYCGGGCACGAGCTGAGTGAGGAACAACCATGTCGAGCGATGCGCTTTCCGCAGGGACACAAGGGCTGAGGCGCCGCACGATCCTGGCCATGTCGCTCCTGCTTTCGGTCGCCGCCCCCGGTCTTGCGGCGGCCCAGGGGCAGCCCGCACCACTTGCGAAGGCTCCGGTCGGCACGAGGCTGGTCGTCGCCGATCAGAATGAGGCGCTGCAGAGCCTGATGCGGGCGTCGGGCGCCCATGACAGGCTGTCGAGCCAGGTGACCTATGCCAATTTTCTCGGCGGCCCGGCCATTCTCGAAGCCTTCCGGGCGGGGGCTCTCGATCTCGCGACCGTCGGCAACACGCCGCCCATCCAGGCCCATGCGGCTGGCGAGCAGATTCCGATCGTGGCGGCGCGCACCTCGTCCGAAACCGACTACGCGCTGGCCGTACGCCCCGGGCTGAAGATCGCCTCGCTGGAGGAACTGCGCGGCAAGAGCATCGCCTATGGCGAGGGGACGGGCCGTCAGCCCTTCGTTCTCAACGCGCTGAAGCTCGCGGGGCTGACGAAGAAGGATGTGCGGCTCGTGCCCTTGCGGGCCGCCGATTTCCCGGATGCGGTGCGAACGGGGCAGGTCGATGTAGCGGCGCTGAACGAGCCGCATTTCTCGCGCTATCTCGCCGATTTCGCCGATCGCGGCGCGAGCGCCCTGCCGAAGGACCAGAACGACCGCCTGCCGAAGAGCCTGACCTATCTCTATGCGAGCAAGCGGGCCCTGGACGATCCGGCCAAGCTCGCAGCCATTCGCGAGTTCGTGGCGGCCTGGATCGATGCCAACCGCTGGTCGCATGCGAATGCCGAGGGCTGGGTCGAGGCCTATTACGTCAAGCGCCAGAACCTCAAGCCGGCGGATGGGCGCAGGATCGTCGAAGCCGAGGGGCGCTTCGAATTTCCCCTGCTCGCCAGCCTGATCCCGAAGCAGCAGGCCTTGATCGACGTCATCCACGAGGCTGGCGACCTGCCGAAACGGCTCGATGCACGCGAGGAATTCGATCTGCGCTTCGACGACATCATCGCCGCCAAATCCAATTGAGGCTGTCCATGTCCGATCAAAGCCACGCGCTGATTGCCACGGCCTATTCGGTGCCCTTCGCCGCGATTGCGGGCGTTCCGGCGCAGGCAAACCCGACGCCCCCCGCGCAGGGCAAGCTCCCGAAACTGGCGCCGGGCCGCCTGCCTGCGGGCGCCATCCTGTTCGGGCCGGTCGCGCTGGTCGTTCTCTGGGAGCTCGCCTCGCTGACGGGGTGGCTCTCGCCGAAATTCCTCGCGGCGCCGTCGATCGCCCTGTTCACCGGCTTCGAGCTGCTGCAATCGGGCACGCTTGCCGACCATTTCCTGGCATCGGCGGGGCGCGCCTATCTGGGGCTCGGCATCGGCGTCGCGGTCGGCCTGCTGCTGGCGCTCGCATCCGGTCTCAGCCGGATCGGCGAGGCCTCGATCGACGGCCTCGTCCAGATCAAGCGGGCGATCCCGACGCTCGCGCTGATCCCGCTCGCGATCCTCTGGCTCGGGATCGGCGAGGCCATGAAGGTGGCCCTGATCGCCTCCAGCGTCTTCGTGCCGATCTATATCAACACCCATGCGGCGCTGCKGGGCATCGATATCCGCCATGTCGAGCTCGCCCGCAGCGTCGGGCTGACGCGCAGCGCCTTCCTGCGCGAGGTGGCGCTGCCCGGCGCGTTGCCGGGCTTCTTCACCGGCCTGCGACTTGCCGTGACCACCTGCTGGACGGCGCTCGTCGTGCTCGAACAGATCAATACCAGCCAGGGCATCGGCTACTTGATGAACCGCGCCCGCGACTATGGCCAGACCGATATCATCGTGGTCGGCCTCGCGATCTATGCGGTGCTCGGCCTCGGCTCCGATTTCGCCGTCCGGCTCTGGGAGCGCAAGGCGTTGTCCTATCGCAAGGCGCTGGCGTCATGAACGCCTCGGCTCATCCGCTCCGCCTGCCGCAGCCGGACGCCCTCGCGGTCAGCCTGCGCGACGTCACGCGCCGCTTCTCCGGCCGCAGTGTGCTCGGGCCCGCCTCGCTGGATTTCGCCGCGGGCGAGTTCGTCGCGCTCATCGGCAAGAGCGGTTCGGGCAAGAGCACGTTGCTGCGCGCCATCGCCGGGCTCGACGATGGTGTCGAGGGCGAGGGCACGCTCACGGTGCCGGCCGACCGCTCCGTCCTCTTCCAGGATTCGCGGCTGCTGCCCTGGAAGAGCGTGCTGCAGAATGTCGTCTTCGGCCTGCATGCGGCCGACAGCGACGCTCGCGGGCGGCAGGCGCTGGCCGATGTCGGCCTCTCCGGGCGGGAGGAGGCGTGGCCGAACGCGCTTTCCGGCGGCGAACAGCAACGGGTGGCGCTCGCCCGCTCCCTGGTGCGCCAGCCGCGCCTGCTTCTGGCGGACGAGCCCTTCGGCGCACTCGACGCGCTGACGCGGATCCGGATGCACGATCTCCTCTTCCGCCTGATCCGGCAGCATCGCCCGACCGTCCTGCTCGTCACCCATGACGTCGACGAAGCGATCAAGCTCGCCGATCGCGTGCTCGTCATCGACGAAGGACGCATCACCCTCGACCAGCCGGTTTCCTTGGCCCACCCGCGCGCCAGGCACCCGGGCTTTGCTGTGCTGCGTGGCGAACTCCTCGCCGCCCTCGGCGTCACCGATCCCATCTGACCGACACCCGAGAGAGCGAACCCATGACCCGTGAACTTCACCTCAATCTCTTCATCAACGGTCGCGGCCATCACGAGGCGGCCTGGCGTCACGACGGTTCGACGCAGCGGGCGCTGACCGACGTCGCCTACTACCGCGACCTGGCGCTGGCGGCTGAGGCGGCAAAGCTCGATTCCGTCTTCTTCGCCGACCATGTCGCGCTGGGCGACGAGCTTGAACATGCGGCGCGCGGGGAACTCGAACCGCTGACCCTGCTCGGCGCACTCTCGGCGCTGACCGAGCGCATCGGGTTGATCGCGACGGCCTCGACGACCTATAGCGAGCCTTACAATCTCGCCCGGCAGCTCGCCTCGCTCGACCATCTCAGCGGCGGCCGCATCGGCTGGAACATCGTGACCTCCTGGGCGCCGGCGGCCGCGGGGAACTTTGGCCAGGAGCGGCAGGCCGGGATCGACCAGCGCTATGAGCGGGCTCACGAGTTCGTCGAGGTTGCCTCGAAACTCTGGGACAGCTGGGCGGCGGACGCGATCCTCGACGACCGCGAGACCGGGCATTTCGCCAGGCCCGACCGGATCCGCCGCGCCGACCATCGCGGCACGCATTTCGGGGTTGCCGGCGCGCTGAACATCCCGCGCTCGCCGCAGGGGAGGCCCGTCTTCGTCCAGGCGGGCGCCTCGACCGATGGCCGTGCTTTCGCGGCCCGCTATGCCGAGGCGATCTTCACCGCGCATCTCACCAAGGAGAGCGCGATTGCCTTCTATTCCGACATCAAGACGCAAGCCCGCGTGCTCGGCCGCCGGGGCGACCAGATCGTCATCCTGCCCGGGATCAGCGCTGCGATCGGCTCGACTGAAGTCGAGGCGAAGCGGGTATGGGAGGAGTTGAACGAGCTGTCCCACCCGACAGTTGGCCTGTCGCGCCTGTCGAACCGCTTCGGCGGCCATGATTTCTCGCATCTGCAGCTCGACCAGGTCCTGTCGGTCGACGATTTTCCCGATCCCTCGCAGGTGCAGGCCTCGCGCAGCCGGGCGCAGGCGATCACCGCCCTGGTCGGGCGCGAGCGGCCGACGCTGCGCGGGTTGCTGCACAGCCTTGCCGGAGCGCGCGGGCATTTCACCGCGACCGGCACGCCCGAGCAGATCGCCGATGTGATCGAGGACTGGTTCGTCTCGGGCGCGGCCGACGGCTTCAACGTCATGCCGCCGATCCTGCCGCGCCAGTTCGCTCTCTTCACCAGCGAGGTCGTGCCATTGCTGCAGAAGCGCGGACTGTTCCGGACCGAGTATGGCGAGGGCACCTTACGCCAGCGCCTGGGGCTCGATCCGGTGCCGAGCCAATTCGACCAGCAGGCGCCGCTGCAAAGATCCGCCTGATCGCCGCAGCGCGCGCCGAGACCGCGCTACGGGAGCTGTCTCGGGCGGGTGGTCCTGGGGAGGTGCTACGATCAACCCGATACAACGGCGCGGGTGAGGGGGCTTGTCACGTCGCAAGGGACCGCCCGGCCCCGGTCATGCCTCAGAGCAGCGTGATCTTGCCRCTCGCCAGCTCGTAATGTGCCCCGACGACCTTGATCTTCCTGCTAGCAACGAACTCCGCGAGGATCGGTTTGGCGGTCTCGAGACGGCGTTTGCCGCGGCGGATGTTTTCCGCGATCGCCGCGGCAAGGAGGTCGTCCGGCTTGCCGGCCTTGGCGGCCGCGACCGCCGGCCTGAGCTCGCGCACCATTTCCTGGAGATGGCCCGGCAGGGTCGCCTTGTCCCGCACGACCTTGATCGTGGCGTCGATGGCGCCACAGCCCGAATGGCCAAGGACCATGACGAGCGGCGTGTTGAGGTATTTCACGGCATATTCGAGGCTGGCCAGGCCATCGTCATTGACGAAATTGCCGGCGAGACGAACCACGAAGAGGTCGCCGGGGCCCTGGTCGAAGGCGAGTTCCGGCGAGACCCGCGAATCCGCGCAGCTCAGGATCGCAGCCACCGGATACTGGGCGCTGGCGCGGGCAGCCCGGCCGGCCGAGTAATCCTGATTGGTCGGGGTGTTCGCGGCATAGCGGGCATTGCCCTCCATCAGCCGCTTCAGCACTTCGTCGGGCGAGATCGCATTCTGCGGGGGCGCGGCCTGGGCGAAGGCTTGCCGGGGCAGGGCGGCGGCGCCGGCAAGGGCCACCATGCCGGAAAACAGGCCACGGCGGGACAGGCCGGGCGCGGGCGAGCAGCAGAGATCACACATGACGGAAGTCTCCTCCAGAACGGCCTGCATGGCGCGCAGCCCCGGCCGCTGAGCGCGGCGATTCACGATCCTTGCCGCCAGGCTCGCAGACGCAGCCTGCGCCCTATTACTGCTACAGGATGGGGATACTGCGAAGTGGGGATTTTGCAGGGCTTCCTCATGGGTAGCCCGCCTGAACCCGGCCCATTGCGGCATTCCATCCGTCCTGAGTCCGGGCTGGCGGCCCGCTGAAGGCCTCAGTGGTCCGCGAGGGGGCAGTCRCTCCACTTCTGGCCGATCGGCGAGCATCCGGTGTCCGGCGTGGTCGCGCTGCGCGGCTCCCGCATATCTGGCTTGTGCCGGAAGCGGACCTTAAGCGCCACCTTCGCCGATTGCCTTAAGCCGGGCTTAATTCTGTAGCTCTTACCACCAGCGTTGAATCCAAAGCATCGTCACGCTTTAGATTTAATAAAAGAAGGCTGGATCCGGTCAATCTATTGACCGGTCTCTTGTCAGATGAATCTGAGGGTAAGTCATGAATAGTCAAGATATCCAGGGGATGGTGAACAATCTGAAGGAAGGTCGCCTCTCGCGGCGTTCCTTTATTCAGCGAATGGCGGCAGTGGGTATTACTGCGCCGATCGCGAGCCAGATCCTCGCCTGGAACGGCGTCGCAATGGCGAACGCAACGATCGAATACAAGCCGACGAAGGCTGGCGGCGGCGGGCCGCTGAAGATCCTGCTCTGGCAGGCACCGACCCTGCTGAATCCGCATTTCGCCTCCGGCACCAAGGACCAGGTCGCCTCGCGCGTCTTCTACGAGCCGCTCGCCGGCTGGGACAAGGAGGGCAATCTCTTCCCGCAGCTCGCGGCCGAAGCTCCCACCAAGGCCAATGGCGGCCTCTCCGAGGACGGCAAAAGCGTCACCTGGAAGCTGAAGCAGGGCGTGACCTGGCATGACGGCAAGCCGTTCACGGCCGATGACGTCGTCTTCACCTGGGAATATGCCGCCGATCCGGCGACTGCCGCCTACACCACCGGCGCCTACAAGGACATCAAGGTCGAGAAGATCGACTCCCACACCGTCAAGGTGATCTTCAAGGAAGCGACGCCGTTCTGGGCCGATGCTTTCGTCGGCGTCGCCGGCATGATCATCCCGAAGCACCATTTCGGCGAGTACAAGGGCGCCAAGTCGCGTGAGGCTCCGGCCAACCTGAAGCCGGTCGGCACCGGCCCCTACAAGTTCGTCGACTTCAAGCCGGGCGACGTGCTCACCGGCACGCGCAACGAGAATTACCAYGTCCAGAACAAGCCGCATTTCGACACGCTCGAGGTCAAGGGCGGCGGTGACGCGATCTCGGCGGCGCGCGCCGTGCTGCAGACCGGCGAATACGACTATGCCTGGGATACGCTGGTCGAGGACGAAGTTCTCAAGCGCATGGAGACGGGTGGTCGCGGCAGGATCAGTGCAGCGCAGGCCGGCGACGTGGAATTCATCACCCTGAACACCACCGACCCGTGGACCGAGGTCGATGGCGAGCGTTCGAGCGTCAAGACCAAGCATCCGACGCTCAGCGATCCGGCCGTGCGCCAGGCGATCAACCTGCTGATCGACCGCGATTCGATCCAGAAGTTCATCTATGGCCGCGGCGGCATCGCGACGGCGAGCTTCGTGAACCAGCCGAAGCAGTTCAAGTCGGAGAAGCTGAAATACGAATTCAGCCTCGAGAAGGCGAACAAGATCCTCGACGACGCCGGCTGGAAGAAGGGTGCCGACGGCATCCGCGAAAAGGATGGCAAGAAGCTCAAGTTCGTCTTCCAGACCTCGATCAACGCGCCGCGTCAGAAGGTCCAGGCCATCATCAAGCAGGCCTGCCAGCGCGCCGGCATCGATCTCGAGCTGAAGTCGGTGACTGCGTCCGTGTTCTTCTCCTCGGACGTCGCCAACCCCGACACCTACACCAAGCTCTATGTCGACATGGAGATGTACACCACGACGCAGCCGCAGCCGGATCCGGAGCGTTTCCTCAACCAGTTCGTGTCCTGGGAAATCGCCAACAAGGAGAACAAGTGGCTCGGCCGCAACGTCTCGCGCTACTCCGACCCGGCGGCTGACGAGGCCTACAAGGCCGCGCAGAAGGAACTCGACCCGGCCAAGCGCGCTGCGCTGCTGATCAAGGTCAACGAGATCTTCTGCGAGGCCAACGTGATCCTGCCGGTCCTGTCGCGGACCAAGGTCGTCGCTGCGGCGCTGACCCTCGCGCATGATCACAGCGGCTGGGACGTGGACACCTGGAACCTCGCTTCCTGGTATCGCAACTAAGCACGAAGCAGCCCCTCACCGGGACATCTCGGTGAGGGGCCGCAACCGATATCCGCGGCGCCGGCATCCGCACGGCGTCGCGACCCCGCTGCGGCAGGGCCCGGCGAATTCATCGACCAGGCTTTCGATGAAATCTGGCCGGCCTCCGACTTGCACGCGAATAGATCTGGCACGCGAACAGATTTGGCCTGTTCTGAACGCCCATGTCCGGCTGCGGGCACATTGGGCCCGTTCCGCGAGCGACTGCTGCCATTCCTTGTCATCGCACAGTCGTTTCGGTGACAGCGAACGGGGGACGCGGATGGCGAAGATCGATTTCAAGAAAGCCCTCAGACCACTTTATGACCCGCCCACCGGGGACTTCGCTTTGGTCGACGTGCCGCAGATGCCGTTTGTGAAGGTGAACGCTGAAGGCGATCCCAACACCGCACCGGCTTACCGTTCGGCGATCGAATGGCTCTACGGGGTCAGCTATGCCGTGAAGTTCGCCGCAAAGGCTGCGCTCGGCAGGGACTATGTGGTGCCGCCGCTGGAAGGGTTGTGGTGGACCGACGATCCCCGGAGCTTCATCACCCGCCAAAAGAACCTGTGGCGCTGGACGATGATGATTATGGTTCCTGAATTCGTCACCCATGACATGTTCGAGAAGGCGGTGGCCAAAACGGAGGGAAAGCTTGGGCAGCGCCCGCAAAGCCTGCGCCACGAATTCTATGCTGAAGGGCTCTCGCTCCAGACCCTGCATGTCGGCAGCTATGATGAGGAGGGGCCGATCCTGGCCCGGCTCCATGATGAGGTGATGCCGCGCAAGGGGGTGACCTTCAACGGCCCCCACCACGAAATCTATCTGAGCGATCCGCGCAAGACTGAAGCGGCCAGGCTCAAAACGGTCCTTCGCCAGCCGGTGATATCCTTGGCATAGGGGGCAGGGCGGAAATCGGCTCCTGCCCATGCGCCAATGTCTGCTGTCCACGAGCACGAAGGCTATCCGCGGGGCGAAGAGCCCTCCCGTCGCGACATTCCTGCTGACCGTCGAGCGGACAGCCGAGGCGATCGCGGCCCATGTGCGCCGGACGCGTCCGAGTACGGTCCAGATTCTCTGGAACATCGATCCGGCGGAGTCCGCCCGCCTGGCCGAGATCGAGCCTGATCTGCGCCGCGTTCAGGTCGTCCATGTCGAGAGCCGCGCAGCGCTGGAGATGATCCAGGCCTACAGCCCGTATGTTCACGCCTTCCTGCTCGATTCAGGGAGTCCGAACGCAGCGACGCCGGAACTGGGCGGCACCGGGCGCCCGCATGACTGGGCGATCAGCGCCGAATTCGTCGATGCCAGCCCTCTGCCGGTGTTCCTCGCGGGCGGGCTTACCCCGGCAAATGTCGGCGCTGCCATCCGACAGGTCAGGCCGTTCGGCGTGGATCTGTCTTCGGGCGTCCGGACAGCAGGCCAGCTCGACCCGGTCAAGTTGGCGGATTTTGCCTTGGCCGTGCGGAAGGCGGATGACGCTCTGAACCCGGCCTAGAGGCGGGCGCGCGGGGCGCGCTTGGCCAACCCGGGCATCCTGCCCCCGCGCAAAAGGCCCATCTCGTTTCCCGGCGCCTGGCACGGCCGCGCGACCCACGGCGCCGGAACCGGCCTGCGCTCGCCTTCAGAACCTGATGTCGATGCGTCCCTTGAGGGCGTGATCGCGGGTTCGCTCGCCGATGGCAGCGGAGTAGGTGATCCCGACCGTGGTCGAGGCGGTGGCGCGCCAGTCGAGCCCGGCTTCGGCGACCAGCGCATTGCGATCGATGGCCGTCGCGTAGACCGAGGCCGGGGTCGTGCCGGCAAGGAAGGCCGTGGCTGCTCGCGGCGTCAGCTCGCCAAAGCCATGGCGCCAGCCGAGCAGGCCGCGGGCGAAGAGCGGCATCGTGCCGATCTGCGCCTCGGCGCGCAGGCCCAAGGTCGTGAAGCCGAGATTCTGGTCGCCGGAGAAGACGCGCAGTGCGGCCGCGCCGCCCTGCTCGAGGCCGGAGCCGGATGAGACCCGGAGCAGGACGAGCTGGGCGAAGGGCTCGAGGGCAAACTGCTCGAAACGGAAGGCATAGCCCAGCTCAGCGAAGGCCTGGGCCACCTGGCTGTCGCGATCCGAGCGCAGCCTGTCACCAAAGCCGCGGAGCTGCACCTGGCGGGTCAGGCTGGTTTCGCCGAACGAATATCCCAGGCCGCCATCGAGCCGCCATGCGCCGAGGCGGGCGCCGGCATAGAGTGCGGCATGGCCGCTCTCCAACCGGCCGGAGGACAGCCTGGCGTCGACATCGAAATTCGAGCGGGTGTAGCCGCCGGCAACGCCGACCCGAAGCGAGCCCGCCGCCGTCTCGTAGAGCTTGAGGTCGGCGCCGAGGATGGCGCCGCCGGTGCGCTGGGAGAGGCTCGCCGCATTGCCGTCGCCATTGGTGTTCGCTTGTGCTCCGACCGCTTCGCCCCAGATGGTGAAGCGCTCCTCGAAGCGCGGCGCTGGCAGCATGATTGCGCCCTTCGCGTTCGGCAGATCGGCCGTGAACTCCGCCGCGACGCTCTGGCCTGGCGCCACCAGCAGCGGCCCGCGCAGGCGCCCGAGGATCGCCTCGCGGAGCAGCCGGCTTTCGGCGATCGCGACCGCGACGCCCTGGGCATGGGCCTCGCCCGAGAGCTGGTCGAAACCGGCGCGCGCCTCATCGGCTGTCGCCGAGATCAAGCTGTCATAGATCCGATTGCCGGCACCCAGCCGTTCCGCCGCGACCGCGATCCCGCTCTGGTTGCGCGTCAAGGCGATGAAGGCTCCGCCGCCGCCCGGCCCGAACGACGTGCCGTTGCGGCTCATCGTCAGCGTGACGTTCTGCGCGTCATAAGCCAGCGAGGGCGTCAGGAAGGCGAGGTTCGAGCTGACGCCGGTGAACCGCCCGCTGACGCCGCCGCCCGCCGTCAGGATGGTATAGTTCGTCGAGGCCGCGTAATTGCCGTTCTCTGCCAGGACCTGGACGGCGCCGCCCGACAGTGTCGCAATGCCCGACGCATTGATCCGGTCGCTCTGTCCGGCCGCATTGATTTCGACCTGATAGGTCGAGCCGACGGCGAAGGCGACATTGCCGGCAATGGTCAGCGTGCCGATCGAGTTGCCGGGCGCGACCGTGCCGCCGCTCATCACGGCAAGGCCGCCGATCGTGCCCGAGCCGCCGAGCGTGCCACCGCCATTCACGGTCGTCGCACTCGCGGTCGAGCCGTTGACGACGAGCGTGCCGGCATTGACCGTGGTTGCGCCGGTAAAGGTGTTGGCGCCCGTGAGCACGAGCGTGCCGGCGCCCGCCTTGGTCAGGGATCTGCCGTCCCAGCCGGTTGCGGCATTGGGCGCCCGGTCGCTCAGCGCTGCGCCCATATCGAACCTGTCGGCAGCATTGGTCAGCGTGAACGTGCCATGCGCGCGAGAATTGCCCGCAGTCCAGCTCAAGCCATAGCTGGCGAGATAGTGCTTGCTGTCGTCCGACTTCCGGGTCGCCAGCGTCAGATAGTCCACCGTCCCATGGAAGCCGCCGACCGTGACCGTGCCGAAGTCGCCGCTGAGGCCCGAGCGCGTATCGATCAGGAGCTTGTCCAGGCCGTTCGCGTCGCTGATGCCGCTGAGGTTGAAGGCGACATTGCTGCCGAGCGTGACGCGTTCGGCCTGCAGCAAGGGACCGCCGGTGGAAGCGATGATCGACAATGCCGTGTCATTGGCAAAGCGGACATCCTGCGCGACCTTCACCGCCGCCAGGTTTTGGATCGCCAGGCTGCCACCGGTCACGTCGATCGTGCCGGCGAGAGTGTAGGTTCCAGCCGCTGCGCCGTCACCGAATTGCAGCCTGCCGCCCGATATCGTCGCGTTGCCGCCGAAGCCGAGGCCTGACGTATTGGCGACCACCAGCGTCCCGGCCTTGACCTGGGTCATGCCGCTGCGCGTCAGGGCCTTGTCCAGTGTCCAGGTGCCGCTGCCCTGCTTGACGAGTGCGCCGGTGCTGAGGCTGGTCGTGCCGCCGACGGCCGCCGAGTAAAGGTGAGTGCCCGCGCCATCCAGCGTCAGCGTGGAGGCTGCGTTGGTGCCGATACCCAGGTTGCCCGTGATGCTGGATCCGGTGAACAGCGTGACCGTGTTGGTGCCCGCGGCGCGCAGCGCCACATTGCCTTTCAGTGCGCCGGAATTGCTGAGCGCGGTGTTGCCGCCGATAGCCTGCACCGATGCCGTGCCCTCGATGGTGGCGCCAGCGCCGTTGGTCACCGTGCCTCCATTGATCAGACGGACCCCCGCCGAGGGGCCCTTGATGAGGCTGCCCGACCCGGTATTGGTGACCGTGCCCGCCCCGCCGCTGATGCCCACGCCCGCGGCAAGGGCATCTGTCCCGTCGGCGATGATCGAGCTTGCCGTGTTGGTCACCGTCCCGCCATCGGCAAAGCTCACCCCGTAGAGCTTGCCCGTGATCCTGCCGCCGCCCTCGTTGGTGACGGTGCCCTGGCCGACGACGATCTCCACGCCGTGACCCTGGTTGTCCGCGGTCACGCTGATGGTGCCGCCGGTGTTGGTCACCGTGCCGGCACCCCAGATGCGGACGCCGCCCAACCCGCCGGCAATGCTCGCGCCGGTCCCGTTGGTCACAGTGCCGTCTGTATTGATGAACACGCCGAGGCCATCAGTGCCGCTGGCGCGGATAACACTCGTGGCGCCGAGATTGCTCACGTCGCCACCTTTGTCGAGCAGCACGCCGTGGCTCACGGCTGTGATGGTGCCGCCTTGGTTGGTCACCGTGCCGCCATCACCGAGCTGCACGCCGACATAATCCCCCTCGATCCGCCCGGTGGCTGCGTTGACCACCGTGGCGACGCCCGCGGTGGACAGCACGCCGACCTGCCCTGCAGCCGTTCGCGAAATGGTGCCAGCGTTGTTCAGGGTGCCACCGTTGTTGACGATGACTTCGTTGCCGATGCTGATGCCCGCATTGATCTYCAGCGTGGCGCCGAGAGCGCCGCTGTTGTCCACCGTGACGGAGCCGCTGCCCAGGCCCGCATTATTGGCGACCGCCAGGGTTCCGGCTTTGACCTGCGTGGCGCCGCTGCGCGTCATCGCCTTGTCCAGCGTCCAGGTGCCGCTGCCCTGCTTGATAAGCGTGCCGGCGCTGAAGCTGGTCGTGCCGCCGACGGCCGCCGAATAGAGCTGCGTGCCGGTGCCATCCAGCGTCAGCGTGGAGGCGGCATTGGCGCCGAAGCTCAGATTGCCCGTGATGCTGGAGCCTGTGAACAGCGTGACATCGTGGATTTCATCGCCATTGGCGTTGGAGCGCAGGGCCACGTGCCCGATCAGCTTGCCCGCATTGCTGAGCGAGACGTTTCCGATGACCGAGCTCACCGCCAGGGCCCCCAGCGCGGCCTCGATCGTCGAGCCGGCACCATTGATGATCGTGCCGCCGGCAGTCACCGTCACGCCGCTGTCCCGGCCCGTGATGGTTCCGCCCAGCGTATTCGAGATCGTTCCTGTGTCGATTTGCACGCCGGAAACGTCGGTGCCAATGATCGTGCCTCCGGTGTTGGTCACTGTTCCGTTTCCGAAAACAAGCACGCCGGCTCGCTTGCCCCTGATCGTTCCGCCCTGCGTGTTCGTGACCGTCGCGTCTCCGCCGAACGACGCCCCATCGAGCGTCGCACCGGTGATCGTGCCGCCGGTATTGGTCAGCGTGCCGCCTCCGTGCACCAACACGCCTTGCGTTTGCCCGGATATCGTTGCGCCTTGCAGGTTATGCACCGTGGCGCCCCCTGCCATGGACAGCACGCCAACCTGCCCCGCAGCCAGGCGCGAAAGGGTGCCCGCATTGCTCAGCGTGCCACCGTTGTTGACGGTGATCTCGTTGCCGATGCTGACGCCGGCATTGATCTGCAGCGTGGCATTCTTGTTGGTCGAATTGTCGACGGTGACGGTATCGGCGCCGAGCTGAGCGTCGGAGCTCACGACCAAAATGCCATCCGTCACGAGGGTCTGGGCGTAGCTGCCCGCGCCCGGAAACATCAGGACCAATCCAGCCAACGCGGTGGTGGACAAGAGCCGCCCGCGGCGCAAACCGCGCGATGCGTTGGTCAACAAGGTCGATGTCATCAGTCCGTCTCATGCATGCAAAACATCGCTGTCCGGCGCAGCAATCTCTGGCTATTGTTTAAGTTCGTGCGCCGTCGTCAGGCCGTTATTGCACCGTGACACGAGCGTTAATTCTGCCTGCCTCTGCGTTCGCGCCGGGCAGAATCTGTGCTTTTCGAGAAGGATCGACCTGTTCGTGTTGCCGGCAGAATGAAGGACGGTGTCGCTCTTCCCCATTTTCGTCTCTCGCTGCTCGGACGATTCGAGCTGGCAACGCGCGATGGCATCGTCCGGCTGCCGAGCCGGAAACTGTCGGGTTTGTTGGCCTATCTGGCCTGCACGGCGCCTCAACCCCAGCCGCGTGAAAGGCTGGCCCACCTGCTGTGGGGCTCGCATTTCGAGACACAGGCCCGACAGAACCTGCGGCAGGCGATTTTTCGGCTGCGTCGGATTTTAGGCCAGGAAACGCTCGTCAGTACCGACGACGAGGTCTGGCTCGCGCCCGGCGCGATCGATTGCGATGCTGTTCGCTTCGAGGCGTTGATCACCGAGGGAGGGGCTGCGTCGCTCGCCGCGGCCGCCGATCTCCACCGGGGTTCGTTTCTGGCCGACCTGAATATCGAAGAAGACGCGTGGCTGAGTTGGCGCGCCTCGCTGCGAGGACGCCTCGAAGGCCTGGCGCTCGACGCCATGGTCAGCGAGAGCCAGGACGCGATGCGGGCGGGGAACGAGGAGGCTGCGCTCAAGGCGGCTCATCGGGCCATCCAGGTGAATGCCCTGCGTGAGGATGCGCATCGGGTCGCCCTCCAGGCGCTCGTCGCGATGGGACGCAAGGCCGAGGCGCTCAGGCATTATCAGGATCTCACAGCGCTGCTGAGGCGCGAGCTCGGCGCGGCGCCCGATGCGGTCACGCAGGCGCTGGCAGCTGAGCTTCGCAGCGCAGCGCCGCCAAGTGTGCCAAGTGTTGCAAGCGCGCCGCGCGCGAGCGGCGAACGGCATCCCACAGCTTCCGGGACAGTAGAACCGCCTGTCGCAGCAGGGATCGTGGCGGCGCGAGACGGCGAGGCCCCGACGAAGGGGCTTCGCCCGGATGCTCTGGAGCAGCGCCAACTGACGATCCTGGTTTGCGATCTGGTCGGCGCGATCAGCCCCTCAGCGAGCCCCGATCCCGAAGATATCCACGATCTGATCGCCGCCTTCCACGCGACCGTCGCCGATGTCGCGGCGCGATTTGGCGGCTTCGTCGCCCATTACCAGGGCCATGGCGTTGTCGTGTATTTCGGCTATCCGGCCGCCCATGAGCATGATGCCGAATGCGCCGTGCGCGCCGGCCTTGCTCTCCTTGCCGCCATCGGCAGCCTGGCCGCGCCGTTGGCCGGGGCGCTGCAGGCGAGCGTCGGCATCGCCACCGGGCTCGTCGTCGTCGGGGAGAAATCGACAGCGGACAAGAATCGGCAGCATGTCGCGACGGGCGAGGCCCCGGCCCTGGCGGCGCGTCTGCAGGGCAGTGCGGCAGGGGGCGAAGTCGTCATTGCCGCGAGCACGCAGCAGCTTGTGGGTCGGCAGTTCGCCTGCCGGGCGCCCGCGGTCCGCAGCGACGCGCAACAGCCGGAAGCATGGCAGGTCCTTGAAGCATGGCAGGTTCTTGAAGCGTGGCAGGTCCTTGGCGAGATCGCCGGGGTGAGCCGCTTCGATGCACGGCGCGGCGCCGTTCTCAGCCCGCTCATCGGCCGCGAGGAAGAGATCGCGCTGCTGCTTCGCCGGTGGGATCAGGCCGGTGCGGGGGAAGGGCGTGTCGTTCTGATCTCGGGCGAGCCTGGCATCGGCAAGTCGCGCCTGGCCGAGAGCGTGCCGGCCCGGACCGGCTCCGGGCCCGATTCCCTCCTGCGCTATTCCTGTGCTCCGCATCTTGCACAGAGCCCGCTGCATCCGTTCATTGCCCGTGTCCAGCAGGATGCCGGCTTCAGCCCCGACGACAGCGCCGGCGCGAGGCTCGACAGGCTGGAGGCGTTGCTCGCGCCGACATCGCTCGATATGCCGCGCGACGTGGCGCTCCTTGCCGAGCTGACCGGAGTGCCGCTGGAGGACCGCTACCCCCCGCTGGCGGCCAGTCCGCAGCAGAAGCGCGAGATGACGCTCGGTCTGCTCCTCGACCGGATCGAGCGCGCCGCAGCCGGGAAGCCGGTCCTGATCCTGTTCGAGGATGCGCACTGGCTCGATCCGTCGTCGCTCGATCTGCTCGAGCGCCTGGTGAGCCGCGCCGCCCGGCTGCCTCTGCTGCTGCTGGTCACCTGCCGGCCCCAATTCCAGCCCGGCTGGCTCGACCAGCCACATGTCACTGCGCTGTCGCTCAGCCGCCTTGGCCCGGGCGACAGCACCGGCATCATGCGCGGCGTCGCCGGGGACAGGGCGCTCCCCAATGCTGTCATCGGCCAGATTCTGTCGCGGGCGGATGGCGTGCMGCTGTTCATCGAGGAACTGACACGCTCGCTCCTTGAAAGCGGGCTGTTGCGTCAGACCGGGGACGGCTGGGTCCTCGACGGGCCCCTGCCGTCAGTGGCGATCCCGACGACGCTGCAGGCCGCGCTGGTGGCCCGGCTCGACCTGCTCGGCCCGGCAAGGGACGCAGCCATGATCGGCGCCGCGATCGGACGGGAGTTCTCGCACGAGCTGATCGCTGCGGTGTCGGGTCTTGCCTCCGCGGAGCTCGAGACAGCGCTCGCGCGGCTGCTGGAATCCGGCCTCGTCTCGCGCCGCAGTGCATCGTCAGGGCAAGGCTACGTCTTCAAGCACGCGCTCGTGCAGGATGCTGCCTATGCCACGATGCTCAGGAGCCGGCGACGCGACCTGCATGCGACGATCGCCCGGACGCTGATCGATCAGTTCCAGGCCTGGGTCGAAGACCAGCCCGAGCTCGTCRCTCACCATTTCACGGAAGCCGGGCTCGGGGGCGAGGCGGTCGGCTACTGGGTCAAGGCAGCCCGGCTGGCGCAGGCGCRCTGGGCCAACCGCGAGGCCGCCGGGTTCTTCGAGCAGGCCTTGCGTGTTCTGGCCACACTCCCCGAGACCCGGGAGACGCACGAGCAGGCCATCGATCTCCGGTTCGAATCGAAGGCATCGCTTCTTCCGCTCGGACAGTTCGAGCGCATCATCGGCCATCTTCGCGAGGCCGAAAGCCTGGCCAGACGCCTGGACGATCAACACCGCCTGGCGCGGTTCGCCTTCCATATGTGCCAGACCCTGGCGCTGGGCGGCGATTCCGCGGAAGCCGCGGGTTTTGGCCAGCAGGCGCTGGCGCTGGCGGATTCGCTTGGCGACGTCCCACTCCAGATGGCGGCGACCCTGTTTCTCGGGACGGCCTGCTTCTCGACGCTTGAGTTCCCCCAGGTCGAGCCGCTCTTCGTGCGAGCGCTGGAGTTGCTCGATCGTCAGCCCCGCTTCGAGCGATTTGGTCTCGCTGGATATCCAGCCGTGACGGTCCGTGCTTTCCTGGCGCGGATCCATGCCGAGCAAGGCAGGTTCGAGCAGGGCATCCTGCATGGCGAGGAGGGCATTCGCATCGCGCTGGCGGTCGATGATCCGCTCGGCCTGACGATCGCCTATTGGTGTCTCGCCGACCTCCTGGTCATTCGCGGCGAGTTCGCCGAAGCCATAACGCGGTTGGAGCGCGCTTGCGTCGTGGCCCGCGAGTTCGACCTGCCCTTCATGGCCGCGGGCAGTACGGGCACGCTCGGCTATGCCTATGCCCTGCTGGGGCAGACCGAGCGAGGCCTGCCTCTGCTGGAGCAGGCGCTGAGCGCTCTGGAAGCCATGGGGCATCGCTTTGGCCAGGCCCTGTTCCTGGTGCCCCTCGGGGATGCGCATTTGCTCGCCGGCCAGCATGCGGACGCTCTCAGATATGCTGGACGGGCTCTGGCCACGGCGCGGGAGAATGGTCAACGTCGTGGCGAGGCAGGGGCCCTCCATCTGCTTGGCGACGTTCTGGTCCGCACCGAATCCATAGGACAGGCCGAAATTCACTACCGCGAGGCGCTCGCGCTCGCGACGGAACTTGGACTGGGCTCGCTTGTGGCGCGCTGCCATCATGGCCTCGGACATCTGCACCTGCGCGCAGGCCGGCCGGCCGAGGCTCGCAACCAGCTCGAGATCGCCACGACGATGTACCGCGAGATGGGCATGCGCTTCTGGCTGGATCAGGCCAATGAGGCGGCGGATCAGTTGCCATAGCGGGCGGCCTCGGGGCCGGCTCACGGCATGAAGGCCTGGCAGCGTGGAGGCACTGCATCGCGACCGCGCGATCTCGCCGATGGCGCGACTGCGTGGTTCAGGCCGGTGCGATCGGGAGATGCGCCACTTGCGCGCCGACCCCGTAATAGGCCTCCCTGACGCCCCGGAAGGCCGGGATGGCGAGTTCGGATACCGGCAAGGGCATGCCGGCGAGATCGATCTCGCCAAGGATGAGCCGGGCAAGTTCGCGCCCGAAGACGGTGCCCGGCGCGATGCCGCGGCCGTTGTAGCCGCTGAACCCGATCGCGTTCGGTCCGTAGCTGTGCAGCCGCGGCAGGTGATCCGGCGTCATGCCGATCTTGCCGTACCATTCCGTTTCGAGCTCGAATTCGCCAAGTTGCGGAAACAGCTTCCGGATATGCCGCTTCACCCAGGCGCGATGAACGCTCAAGCCCGTCCCGCGCAATGCGCCGACGCTGCCGACGATCAGGCGCCCCTCCGCATCGAGCCGGAACCCGCTCAAGATGGTCTTGGTGTCCCAGCCCGCGCCGCCCTGCGGCAGGATGGTCTTGCGGATATTGTGGCCGAGCGGAGCCGTCGAGACGTGGAAATAGGGCAGATGCACCTGCTCCTCGCGGATGTTGGCGGTCGCGCCGGTCGAATAGGCGTCGGTCGCCAGGATGAGCCAGTCGGCGCTGACGCTGCCGCCGGCGGTCTTGACCAGCCAGGCGTTGCCGCTGCGCTCGAAGCCGGTCACCGCGCTGCCGGTGTGGATGATCGCGCCTTCGGTCATCGCGGCGCCCGCCAGGCCGCGCGCATAGGCGAGCGGCTGGATCGTGCCGGCGCGCGGGTCGAACAGCGAGCCGGTATAGCCCGCAGCCCCGGTCCTCGCCTGCGTATCGTCGGCACTCAACAGCTCGACCTTGGCGCCGAGCTTGCTCCACTGCGCCTGGCGGGCCTGAAGCTGCTTCAGGCCGCTTGCGCCGACGGCGCAATGATAGGTTCCGCGATGGTCGGTCTGGCATTCCATGCCATAGCGTTCCGTGAGCGCGAAGACCTCGCGCGGCGCTTCGCCGAGCAGTGCGATCAGGCGGTTGCCATGAACCGGGCCGAGCGTGGCGATCAGGTCGTCGGGCATCACCCAGAGACCGGCATTGACGAAGCCCGAGTTGCGGCCGGATGCGCCGAAGCCGATCTCGACCGCCTCCAGAACCATGACCTTCTTGCCGCCCCTGGCGAGATGGAGCGCCGCCGAGAGCCCGGTATAGCCGGCGCCGACGATGGCGACGTCGGCGGATGCGGCTTCGCCCAGGACCGTGGTCGGCGGGGCAGGAGGGGCTGAGAGTTCCCAGAGCCCGTGCGAACGCTTGTCCCCCAGCATTGAATCGGCTCCGCTCTGTCAGGTCCGTGAATGGCTTGGTGCAGGCGCAACATTGTGCAGGCGCGGAGGGCGCCCGCAGATGTCAGGCCTTCGCTTCGTCGTCGGGGTGGCCCATCTCGCAGAACTTGCCGCCGAGATAGCGGCCCGTCGGAGACTTGGGGTCGAGAGCCGGCGCATTCGCCTCGACCTTGCCGCGAAACGGCTCCGAGCTGTCCTGCGGGTGATAGCCGAGATGGTTGGCGCCGCTATTGTCGACCGCCTTCACCGTGTTGTCCGAGGTGCCGAAGGAGATGGTGTGGCCGACGAAAGGCGCCGTCAGCGAGGCTTCGACGAGGCGCACGCAGTCGGCGAAGGAGAGATAGGACCACAGCATCCGCCGGTCGACGGGCTCGGGGAAGGACGAGAAGATGCGCAGGCACGCCGTCTCGATGCCGAACTTGTCCCAATAGAGCCGGCTCAGGCTTTCCACGAAGGTCTTGCCGACGCCGTAGAGGCAGTCAGGCCGAACCGGCGCATCGACCGATATCTGCGCGCCGATCTCATGGAAGCCGATCGCATGGACGGATGAGGCATAGACGACGCGTTTGATCCCGTGTTTCCGGGCGCCCTCATAGATGTGGTAGGAGGCGCGAATGCTGGAATCGAGGATGGTCTGCCAGTCCCGCTCGGTCGGCGCGCCGCCGAAATGGACGATGGCATCGCAACCCTCGGTCGCCGCGATCGTCGCCTCCATATCCGCAAGATCGAAGATCGCCTGTTCCTCATGGGAGGCAAGCGGGCCGAGCGGCTCGCGATCGGCGACACGGATCGTCCCGGCGAGATGCGCAAGCCYGGTGCGAAGATGAGAGCCGAGGCGGCCGGCCGCGCCGGTGATCAGGATGCGGTCATAATGGGGCATGYGGTCCTCGCGTCGTCACAGGCTGACCGCCGCACCAGGCCAGCGCGGCGGCGATGGGGAGAATCGGCGTTCCGGATCTCGTGGCACGGCGTCATCCGGGGGAGGGCAGTTCGCCGCGCTTCAGTCCGGCTTCGACCGCCGCGATCTCGGCGTCGCTGACGTCATATGCGGCCTTGGCCATCTCGGCCGAGACATAGCCGAGCGCAAGGTCGCGCAACACCGCGGCGCGGCTGCGCTCGGCGGCCGGGCCGTAACCGGCGCCACCGGGAAGCGACAGCATGACCTTGCGGCCCTCGGGAACGGCCTGACGCCCCTTGCCGGCCATGGCCCTGCCGTCGTCGAGGCGGATTTCGGTCGCGCCGCCATCGGCTCCGCCAAGGCGCCCRCGCGGCGGATGCTTCACGCGGTCGAACATCGCGGACATGTCGAAGACATGGCCCTCGACCGCGCCGACCTCCATGAACTGGCCGAGCCCGCCGCGAAAGCGGCCGGCGCCGCCGGAATCGGGCCGCAATTCCTTGCGCCAGATGATGATCGGGCCGGCATGCTCGGTTGCCTCGATCGGCATGGTCATGACGCCTGAGGGGAAGGCGGTGGTGTTCATGCCGTCGAGCGTCGGGCGTGCGCCCGATCCGCCGCAATTGAACATCAAGACCTCGGCGCGCCTCGCCCCGGAAAGACGCGCCGCCTCCGAGGCCGGACGCAGCGAGACCTGGAAATTGCAGAGCGGTCCTGCGCCTTCGGCTGGAACGGTCCTGGGCAGGAGCTTGTCGAGCGCATCATAGACCGTGTCGGGGATGAGATGGCCGATGACATGGCGCAGCGCGACGGGCGCCGGATGCAGCGCGTTGACGATGGTGTTCTCCGGAGCCGTGATGCGGAAGGGCTCGAGGGAGGCCGCATTATTGGGGATCTCGGGCGCAATCGCGCATTTCAAGGCATAGCAGGCATAGGCCTTGGAATAGACCATCGGGCAGTTGATGCCCTTGGGGTCGACGCCCGACGAGCCCGCGAAATCGACGCAAACCTCGTCGGCGCCGATCGTGACCTTGACCTTGAGCAGGATCGGCGTAGCGAAGCCGTCGCTGAGCATGGCGCCCTCGGCTGCGCCGGGCTTGAGCGCCGCGATCTTCTCCAGTGTCGCCCGTCGCGAGTTCTCGAGGATGAAATCGCCGACCTGCTCCAGTCCGTCGAGGGCGAATTCGTCGAGCATGCCGGTCAGCCGGCGATGGCCGACATCGTTGCAGGTCGCCAGCGCGAAGATGTCGCCGACGACCTGGTCGGGTTCGCGGATATTGCCGCGCACCAGCCTGACGAAGGGCTGGTCGACCTTGCCCTGGTCGGCGAATTTCATGATCGGGATATAGAGGCCTTCCTCATAGACCGAATTGGCGTCCGCCCCGAAGCCGCGGCCGCCGATATCGACGACATGGGCCGTGCAGGCGAAGAAGCCGACATGCCTCCCCCGGTAGAAGGAGGGCGTCACCACGGTGATGTCGTGCAGGTGCCCGGTCCCCATCCAGGGGTCGTTGGTGATGTAGATATCGCCTTCGAGGATGTTGCCGGGGCCGATCTCACGGATGAAATGCGCGACCGCGTCGGCCATGGCGTTGACATGGCCCGGCGTGCCGGTCACGGCCTGGGCCAGCATCAGCCCGGCCCGGTTGTAGACGCCGGCCGAGAGGTCGCCTGCCTCGCGCACCGAGGTCGAGAAGGCCGTGCGGATCAGGGCCTGGGCCTGCTCCTCGACGATCGAGATCAGGCGGTTCCACATCACCTGCAGCGAGACGGTGGAGAGCGTCATCATGGTCAGGCCTCGATCATGTCGGCGAGACGGGCTTCCACCGCGTCGGTGCTCTGCTTGAAGACTTCGATGCAACCATCCGAGCGGCAGGTCGCCGCGCAGCCGGCCGGCACGATGATCGTGGTTTCATCCTCGACGATGACGCAGGGGCCGGCCACGAGCCGGCCGATTGCGACCTCCGAGCGCGCGAACACGCCGGCCGTCACCCGAACGCCGAGCGCAGGGTCGAAGACCTCGCGCTGTGCGGTCGCCGTCAGCGGCGCCAGGGCGCCCAGCCCCTCGGCCCGCACCGGCACCGTCTTCGCCGTGCTCGCATTCACCGCCCAGACGGTGATCTCTATGTCCAGACCTTGGACGGTCCTTGAGAACAGCTTGGYGTATTCGGCCTCGAACAGGTCGCGATAGGCATCGATCGTCGGTGCGGCCCGGCTGACATCGATCGGGATTTCCCAGCCTTGGCCGACATAGCGCATATAGACCTTGGTCTCGACGCTGAGCGGCGCCTGCGCGTCGCAGGAGCGGACGAAGCTCGTAGCCTCGCTTTCGAGTTCTGCGAGCAGGCCGCGCACCAGCGAGGCGTCGAAATCCGCCAGGCGCATATAGACGCTGCGCGTCGCCTCGAAGCTGAACGGCGCCCGCAGGAAGCCGATGGCCGAGCCGACACCGGCCCCGGGCGGCACCAGCAGGCGCGCAATGCCGAGCTTCTCGCAGAGCCGTCCGGCATGGAGCGGCGCCGCGCCGCCGAAGGCGATCATTGTATAGCCGGAGAGATCATCGCCATTCTCGACGGCGTGGACGCGGGCGGCATTCGCCATGTTCTCGTCGACGACCTCGACGATGCCGAAGGCGGCGGTTTCGCCGCTCATCCCGAGCCGTTCGCCGATCGCAGCCGTCACGGCTGTGCGCGAGGCGGCTGTGTCCAGCTCCATGCTGCCGCCGGCGAAATTGGCAGGGTCGATCTTGCCGAGCAGGAGGTCGGCATCGGTCACGGCGGGCCGTGTGCCGCCGCGGCCATAGCAGGCGGGGCCGGGCTCCGAGCCGGCGCTCTCCGGCCCGACGCGGATCTGGCGCATCGAATCGACCTGGGCGAGCGAGCCGCCGCCAGCGCCGATCTCGACCATGTCGATCACCGGGATCGAGATCGGCATGCCCGAGCCCTTCTTGAAGCGGTAGCTCCGTGCCACCTCGAAGACCCGGCTCGTMTTCGGTGTCTGGTTCTTGATCAGGCAGATCTTGGCCGTCGTCCCACCCATGTCGAAGGAGAGCACCCGGTCGAGGCCGAAGCGCGCGGCGACATCGGCGGCATAGATCGCGCCGCCGGCCGGGCCGGATTCGACGAGGCGAACCGGGAACTCCGCCGCCCCTTCGAGCGACATGATGCCGCCGCCGGAATGCATCAGGAATATCGGGCAGTCCGCACCTTCGCCAGCCAGTCTTGCGGCCAGGCTGGCGAGATAGCGCTTCATCATCGGCTTGACATAGGCATTGGCCACCACCGTGTTGAAGCGCTCGTATTCGCGCATCTGCGGCGACACCTCCGACGAGATCGAGACCGCAAGACCCGGCATCCGCTCCAGCAGCACCTCGCGGACCAGCCGCTCATGGCTGGGGTCGAGATAGGAATGGATCAGCCCGACCGCGACGCTCTCATAGCCCGCTTCTGCGATCTGCTCGGCCAGCGCGACGATATCCGTGCGCCGGAGCGGGATCAGCGTCTTGCCGCTGGCCGCGACGCGCTCGCGCAGCGTGTAGCGCCGGTTGCGCGGCAGCAGGGGCTGGGGCAGCGTCAGGTTGAGGTCGTATTGCTCGAACCGGCTTTCGGTCCGCATCTCGATCACGTCGCGAAAACCTTCGGTCGTGATCAGCGCCGTCTTCGCGCCGCGGCGTTCGATCAGAGCGTTGGTCGCAAGCGTCGTGCCGTGGATGATCCGGCCGATGGCGGCGGGCGTCACGCCCGCCTTGGCGCAGACGCGGTGCATGCCCTCGATGATGGCGCGCTCGGGTGCGTCATAGGTGGTCAGCACCTTGGCGGAGTAACTTTCGCCCCCGATTTCCAGCACGACATCCGTGAAAGTGCCGCCAATATCGGCGCCCAGATTGCCTTGGGAGGATGCAGCGCCCCTCATCGAAACCACCTTTCAGTGCAAGGAGATGCCCGGCGCTGCGGGAGAGCCGAACCTCCAAAAAGATGGCCGCGATCGATGATCACGTCTAATTATTTGATTGTCTCGTGATGATAGAAAATATTGATCCTGTGGCGCGGTCCCAGGCGGCGCAGACCGGGGTTCTCGATGCAGATCACGCTCAAGCAGATCGAAACCTTCGTCCGGCTGGCCTCGCTCAGGAATTTCCGCCGCGTCGCCGAACAGATGAACACGACGCAGCCGAATATTTCGGCGCGGATATCGGCGCTCGAGACGGTCCTGAACCTGCGCCTGTTCGAACGCGATGCCGGATCGGTCGTGCTGACGGATCAAGGCAAGAGCGTGCTTCCGCTCGCGGCGCGGGCGCTCGAGGCGACCGAGGCGCTGCTCCAGGCGGGCGATGCGGCGAGCCGGCAATCCATCCTGAAGCTCGGCGTCGCGGAAACCGTGGCCCAGACCTGGCTGCATCGCTTCCTGCGCGAGATGGCCGTGCGCTTTCCCGAGGTCGTGGTCGAGCTGAGTGTCGACCTGACCTTCAATCTCCAGCGCAACCTCATGGACGGCTCACTCGACATTGCCTTCCTCAACGGGCCGATCTCCGACCTTTCTGTCACCAATCTGCCGCTGGGGACGGTGGCGCTGCCCTGGGTCGCTGCCCCCCGGTTTGCCGCAGCCTTGCCCGACCCCGTCGGGGCCGATGACCTCGCCCGGTTTCCGATCCTGACCCATGCCAAGAACACGCGGCCCTATGCGGAGGTCGTCGACTACTTCAAGCGCAACAGCAGCCGGCTCAGCCGCCCGGTCTCGTCGAGTAATCTGGCGGCCTGCCTGAACATGACGCTGGATGGCCTCGGCATCGCGACCTTGCCGTCGCCGCTGGTCGAGCGCTTCGTCGAATCCGGCGAACTCGTCGCCCTCAACTGCGATTGGGTGCCGACCCCGATGAGTTTCACCGCATCCTATGTGACGATGCCGGCGCGGCCGATCGTCGAGGCCGCGGCGGAACTCGCCGTCGCGGTCGCCGACTGGAAGCCGAACGCGGCCTGACCGGTTGATCGTCAATGCTGAGACCAGGTCGGCTGCGCCCGTGCGATGAACGAACTCCGGCGTCGCGCGTTGTCCACCGGCGCGAGCGTTCGGGAGGCATGATGGACGAGGGGAAGCAGGAACTCCGGCGGGCATTCAAGCACATCGAGCGGGAGGTTCCAGAGCGGTTCTCAGCAACATTGCGTTGGCTGCGGCACCCGGCCTCGCGTTGGGTTCGACTGCCCGTGGGGCTTCTCCTGATCGTCGGCGGCATCTTTTCGATCTTACCCGCGCTCGGGCTTTGGATGCTGCCTCTTGGCCTGTTGCTGATCGCCGCAGACTTCCCGCCATTGAGAAAGCCGATGGCGCGCTTTGCTCTTGCCACCGTGAATCTATGGATCAGGCTGCGGGCGTGGTGGCAACGACGACGCAATCACGCTCCCTGATGCGGGCCGGGACGTTGCGCCCCGATTTCGGCAGGCGGTCGAGGCTGACTTCACACGGTCGTTGCTGGGGCGACGCGCCGCGAGTCTGCACTGGCGTCTCGGACGCGAGCCAGGAACCAGCCGACATCCATAATGGTCCCCGTGACGTTTCCGCAGTCAGCGGAAACGTCGAGTGATCGCACAAATCCAGCGATGCGCGGCCAGCGTCCGAACGTCATGTGGCGATCGAACGACGCTTCAGGTCGCTACCGAAAGAACGCGAGGAGGATGATGAGCGGAAGAGGAATGCCGAGCATCCAAAGCAAAATACCGCGACCCATGATGATCTCTCCCGGTGGAGGCCTTTGAACCCGCACCCACAGAGAGTGTTCCGGAAGGGTCGCTGACCGGCGGACGTTTGGCGACTGCCGACGCGGAAAAGGCCTACTCCCTGCGATGCGCTAGAGGGGTCGGCCCAATAGCTTCGCGACCGCGGCCGAGCGTGAGCCCGCCTTTGCAACGGCCATCTTCAATTGCTCAAGGCTCACGCCCCATTTTTGGGTCCAGTATTTGACGTCGTGAGGTTCATTCAGATTGATGCGGGCGCGGTCTTGCGCGTCGCGGTTGGTAAGATCGTCCGGCATGGTAACCTCCTTGGAGCCCCATGGAACCGCAATGTCGCAACGATGTTCCTCAGCGACGAACGCTTCCTGTGGCGTTCTGGCTCGGCCTTGCGGCTGAAGCGCACTCGTACGCAAGGGCGCCTCGCTCTGGTGCGGTAACGAGCGACTGGGCGTGATTCTGCGCGGGCTGTAATGGACTCGCGGATTCTTGATGGATCAGCCGGTGGGAACAAAGGACTTGAACAGCGGTTCCCCTTTCGTGGAGACGACTGCGCCGGCCATCGGATCGTCGATCGAATTGTTGGCCAGACAATCCGAAGAAGGGAGGGACTCTCTTCTGACACATCTTTCGAGTATCGAATGAAAGCTCGATCAAGCGTTCACTATTAGGATATGCGCACGAGGTAGGTAGACGTTTTCATGGATACACCGTCTGAAACCTATCGGCTTGCGCTTCCCTGGTACAAGCAGTCGGATTTCGATGAACTCTGGGCGCTTGCGGAAGACCGAGCAGTTTTGCCGCGGTCCTACTCCGAGTGGCACCAGCGTGCTTCGGGCGTCTATTCCCGGTTCTTGAACGCGGGAATGGCAATCCAGATCGTGACGGTTCGGCGCACCCCGCTCCTGAAATGGCTCTCGGATCATGGGCTGCGCAACACGTCGGCAGCGCGACGGCTCTATGTCGAGGATTGCGCCGTCGCACGGGCGAGACTGGTCCAGGGATCAGCCATGGCGTGGGTTACGCTCTCGGACCAGTGACCGTCTCGAGATCGACTGAGACCGCGTTCCGACCGGCCCTTTGGTGTGCTAGATGGAGGACGACGTCATGGTGAAAGACGGACACGGAAACCCTCTTCCCCCCGAGCAGGATTTTACATCCCGAACCGATGCCCGCCCGTCCGAGGAGGGACTGGCGGACGGGACATCTGACCTGATCACACGGACGGCGCAGAATCATGGGGTCGCCGTCGACGCTGTGGAGGCGGCGTTGGCAGCGCTTCGTCGAGGTCGGGGGACGATGGCCCAGTTTTCTCACCCTGCCTTCGGCGGCATGGCCCAATGGTCGACCGGCGGAATGAGCATGATCGGTGACATGTTCAATACTGCGACCAAGGCGAAATTCGACGGTGTTCTTGGGGATCTGGCGGACGCGCTTCGGCGCGGCGAAGGCGCGATGGAAGCGCCACATGCCGCAAACGAAGCCGAGGCGCGGAAAGACCGGGAATCCAGGAGCTGGCCAGCAGAATTTGGGGACGCGGCAACGGCTGGTAGCCAAAACGACATGCGGTATGCGTTCTTCCCGACAGCGCGGCGCCTGGTCATCGATGATGGAACTAGGCGAACGGTCTACGACACCGGCGAACACGTCATTTCCGGGGTTTCGCAACAACAGAGTTTCGACCGGACGCTGACCTTTCACAGCCAGCTCGGGGCGGTGAATCCAGGGGATCTCCCGGTCGTTCCTTAGCGCGGCAGCGACCGATCGCTGACGAGGGGACGGGAGTGGTGCGCCGTTCAAAAACAATGCTGCAGTGCGGGATCATTTCGAGCCGTGAACGGTTGGGCTCTCATGCGCAGTTGAAAGCGCCCGGCAGGGGATCTGCGCGTGAGAAATCCTTTTCGATCGCTGTTGAGAGCAACGCGCGCCGCAAACAGGAGCGCGGCCCGCTCAACTGCCCTCATCCGAAAGCTGACAAAGCTGCCGAAGCCGGCACGCGCCAAGAAGACCACCAAAACGGCCAAACGGAGCGCGGTTCCGCCGCGCAGACCCGCGGCGGGCAGTTTCATCAGCGATCGATTCAGTGGAGCCAAGGGCACACTGCGCTACAAGCTCTACACGCCCATTGGCTCAACCCGCAGGCGCTTGCCCCTGTTGGTCATGCTCCATGGTTGCACTCAATCGGCTTCGGACTTCGCGTCCGGAACAGGCATGAACGATGTCGCGGACGAACTCGGCTTCCTCGTGCTGTATCCCGAGCAGGCGGCGTCGGCCAATATGGCACGCTGCTGGAACTGGCATCGGCCTGCCAATCAAAAGCGGGGCTCCGGCGAACCCGCGATGATCGCGGCGCTGACGCGAAACGTGCTCACCCTCTGCAAGGGTAACCCCACGCGCGTGTATATTGCGGGCATCTCCGCGGGAGGCGCGGCAGCGGCGATCGCTGGCGCGGCGTATCCCGATCTCTATGCCGCGGTAGGCGTCCATTCCGGCCTCTCGGGCGAGGCCGTCAGCGGCCTGACGCAAGCCCGCCTGGCCATGCGGCAGGGGCCAGGATCAAATCCTCCGGCTCCGACCGGACAGATCGCCCAGCCGCCTCCGACGATCCTCTTTCACGGCGATCGCGACACGACGGTACATCCGGCGAATGCGGACGGCTTTGTCCATCGATTGCGACAGTCCTGCGGATCGACGCTTGCGGTCGAGACCCGCACCGGACGATCTGATCGAGGGCGTGATTTCACCCGAACAAGCTACCGTCCCCTTGGCGGCGATGTCCTGCTGGAGACATGGCTTGTCCATGGTACTGGACACGCCTGGTCCGGCGGCAAAGTCTTTGGGGCGCTTACGGACAGTGYCGGACCCGACGCCTCCAAGGAGATGGCGCGCTTCTTCCTCGTTCGAAGGCTAAAGATCAAGACGGCGCTACGTGCACCCGAGGCCCGACGACCAACCGCTTCCAAAGGGAAGAGCTTCAGTCCGGCTTGAGGCCTGATACGCGTCCTGACGCAGGTCCGTCGGCGCAGCCGGGAAGCGGACCTCTGTCATGGTCGGGCTGGCATGCCACCAAACCCGTCCACTCGCAGAATCCCGAGTGTTCCACCGCCATCGCAAGGTCCATCGCCACCGCAATCAGTTCTTCTTCACGGGACGCCCAGGGTCGAGGGCGCTCGGTGAACTGGAGGGCTTTGGATCGCCCTTTGCTGGCGCAACGACATTCGCGTCCGCCGCCGGCTTCGCCCGATCGTCCGTGGGTATGCCTGTCCCCGGCCGTGGGCGGCTATCGCTTGTCCTGCCGGGCTGTCCGGTCGGCTTGTCTTGATCTGCCTTCGCCATGTCGACCTCCGTTGCGGTCCAGCGTTCGGTCCGCTCACCCAAGAGTTCCATGCTCGCCCGATATATGACGCCGCCATCGTCCCGGCGGACGCTGACCACGAACAACCGACAGTCGCCGTTTGGCATCACCGCGCGGGCCATGTCGGGCAAGGCGTCCAAAGCCGACAGCCGCGCTTCTCCGTCGCTGGCAAGTTCGATTCCGTCCTCGTCGATATCGACGAAGTCGCCATCCGTGCTGTCGAAGAAATAACGGCTCATGCTCCGCTCCTGGCGAAGGAGAGATGGGCGGGCTCCTGCTTGAGAACGTGCCAGAACACTGCCCGTTCCCGGTCGGGGGGAAGGGAATGCGAATTTTGTTAGGGCGCTCCCGCCTTTTCCGCGGAGTGGGCCGCTCGGCGAGGGCGTTGGGTCAGGGGATCAGCGCGTCGCGGAGCAGGCTTGCCGCGAGCGCCAGCATCATCGCGCCGATGCCGAGGTCGAGAACGCGCCAGGAGGCGGGCCGGGACAGGAGCGGGGCGAGGAAGCGCGCGCCGAAGCCAAGCGAAGCGAACCAGGCAAAGCTGGCAATCGCCGCGCCGGCCATGAACGGAGGCCGCTCGATCGGCGGAAGGCTCGTCCCGACGGCCCCCATGAGCATGACCGTGTCGATATAGACGTGAGGGTTGAGGAAGGTGAAGGCGGCGGTGCCGGCCAGCGCTGCGCCGAGCGTCATGCCGCCTTGTTGCTCGACAAGGAGGACGGAAGGGTTGGCGGCCCGCCTGAGCGCCGAAACGCCGTACCAGCTGAGAAAGGCCGCGCCACCCAGGCTGAGGCCGAGCGACAGGCCGGGAATGAGGGCGAGTGCGCTGCCGAGGCCGCTGACGCCTGCCACGATCAGCGCAGCGTCGGCCGCCGCGCAGAACAGGACGATAGGCCAGACATGCTCCCGTTTGAGCCCCTGGCGCAGCACGAACATGTTCTGGGCGCCGATGGCCATGATCAGGCCGGCGGAAAGGGCAAAACCCTTGGCGAAGGCGGGCAAAAGAGAGGGCATGAGAGAGCTGGTCATGCCGGCCTTGATGCGCGCGACTGCCGATGTAGTCTAGCTAAAGAAGCTAATCATGAATTAGGCAAGTTAATGCTGGACTATGCGTCCCTGGCGGCCGTCGCTGCCGTCGCCCGCGAGGGCAGTTTCGAGAAGGCCGCAGTGGCGCTCGGCGTCACGCCATCGGCTGTGTCTCAGCGTGTGAAGGGGTTGGAGGAACGGCTCGGCGCGATCCTGCTGACAAGGGGCGTTCCCTGTCGCCCGACCGAGATCGGCGCCAAGCTCTGCGCCCATGTCGAGCAGGTTCGGCTGCTCGAAGGCGAAGTCGTCCATGATCTGCCGGGACTGGCGGTTCAGGAGCCCGGCGCGACCACGGTCAGGGTCGCCGTCAATACCGACAGCGTCAGCACCTGGTTTCCCCGGGCGGCGGCACAGTTCGCGGCGCAGACCGGTGCGATGCTCGACCTCGTCATGGATGATGAGGCCCATACGGCCGAGCGGCTACGCACGGGAGAGGTTCTGGCGGCTGTGACGGCCGATCCCGCCCCCGTTCCCGGTTGCAAGATCTATCCGCTCGGCGCCATCGACTATGTGGCGACGGCCAGCCCCGGCTTCATCAGCCGGTTCTTTCCCGACGGCGTCGATGCCGCGAGCCTTCAGGAAGCGCCGATGCTGCGCTTCGACCGTCGCGACGAGTTGCAGGCGCGCTGGGTGCGGCAGTCCTGGGGGACGCCGGTTTCGCCCCCCGTCCATTGGATACCCTCGACCCAGGGCATGCTGGACATGACGCTGGCCGGGTTGGGCTGGTCGATGACGCCGCTGCCGCTGGCAACGCCGCATCTCGATGCCGGTCGCCTGGTGGAGCTGCCGCCGCATCGGCCTATCTCCGTCACGCTGTACTGGCAGCGCACGCGCCTGGCCGCGCGACTGCTCGACCGGCTGACGCATTGCGTCCGGTCGATCAGCGCGCTCGAACTGGCCAGGGCCGGAAACGAAGGACGCGGGCCGGGCAGCTGCCCCGCCGAACGGCCCTAAAGCATCGGCCCGAAAAGTGGATCGCGGTTTTCGGTAAAGCCGATGCAAACACGGCATGATGATCCGACCGGCCGGCGGCGTTCGCGGCCTATCCCTCGATCAGGCCTGAGCGCATCAGCTTCTCATAGGCGGTGATGACATGCTCGGGGACGGGGTTCACGCCGTCCTCGCCATAGGCATAGCGCCGGCTGAGATAGCCGCGTGCACCCATCAGGATATGGACGATGACCTCCAGCTCTTCGTCGCTGTAGTCGCCGATCTTGCCGGGGCCGCGTGCGCGCTTGAGCAGCCGCACATAGGCCGCGGAGATATTGTCGAGATGCTGCTGGTAGCCGAGCGGCGCGAAAACCTCGGCCTCGTTCAGGATGCGCAGGAATTGAGGTGTATCCTGCAGGAATTCGAAGAAGGCGCGAAAGCGGGCGACCTCCTTCTCGAGCTCGGAGGCTGACGCCTCGATCTTCTCGCGGATGAAGTCGACCATGTGCTGGCCGATGACCGGCAGCAATTGCTCGAGCAGTTCCTGCCGGTTCTCGAAATGATTGTAGAAGGTTCCCTGCGCCACGCCCGCCAGGTCCGTGATGCGGGCCACCGAGGCCTCGGCATAGCCGTATTTGCCGACGACCTTCGCCGCGGCGCCGAACAGGCGGCGTTTGACGTCGTCATTCTTCTCGCTGCGGGTCAGCTTCGGGCGTTTTGCGCTGCTGCTCGCACGGGCTTGTGTCGTCATGCGGTCTCGTATCCGGGGCTCTTGGGCTGACGTGTGATCAAACTCGCAGATCGGGCTAGGATCGCAACTCGTCGCGGAGGACCCGCTTCAGGATCTTGCCCGATGGATTGCGCGGCAGGCTTTCCCGCAGGATCAGCTGGCGCGGGGCCTTGAAGGCGGCGAGCCGGCTGCGGCAATGGGCGGCGAGCGCATCGAGGGTGAGGGCGCTGCCGGGCTCGAGAACGACGAAGGCAACCGGCCTTTCGCCCCAGCGTTCGTCGGGCGCGCCGATCACCGCGACCTCGCGCACCTGCGGCAGCTCGAAGATGGCGCGCTCGACCTCCGAGGAGGCGATATTCTCGCCGCCGGAGATGATCATGTCCTTCATGCGGTCGGTCAGATAGAGGAAGCCGTCCGGGTCGAGATAGCCCATGTCGCCGCTGCGGAACCAGTCGCCGTAGAACGCGGCTTCGGTCTTGGCCGCATCGTTCCAGTAGCCGCTGGTGATCTTGGCGCCGCGCAGGCAGATCTCTCCGGTCGCGCCCGGCGGCAGGACCCTGCCGGCCTCGTCCCTGATCTGGATTTCGACATGGGCAAGCGCCCGGCCGACAGAGCCGATCTTCTCGATCTCGCGACCTGCCTCCATCAGCGTATCGCCGCTGCAGGTCTCCGTCAGGCCGTAGGCGTCGATATAGCGGGCATTGGGGAAGGCGGCGCTGAAGCTGCGGATGCGCGCCTCGGGCGTGCGCTCGCCACCGCCGATGACCCAGCGCAGGCTGGACAGATCCTGGCCTACCTCTTCCGTGGCTGCGAGCATCGCGCTCATCATCACGGGGGCGAGCCAGGCGCAGTTCAACCGTTCCCTGCCAATCGCCTGGAGCGCGGCAACCGGCGAGAACTCGCGCTGGATGCACAGGATGCCGCCGACCCAGAGCACGGCCAGGCCGGGCAGGTCGAAGGCTCCGACATGGTAGAGCGGCCCGACGACGAGAAGCCGGTCCTCCCGGGTGAGGCCAAGCGCCACGATATGGTCGCTGCATTTCCAGTAGAAATTCTCGTAGCTGTGCATCACGCCCTTGGGGCGGTCGGTGGTCCCCGACGTGTACATCAGCCGAAACAGGTCGGACGGCTTGCGCGGCACCGGATCGGCAGGCGCAGCCCCGGAGCCGAGCCGCGTGCTGTCGGCGCGCGCTGCCGCATCGACCAGGAC